>JASHTQ010000644.1 GCA_030040475.1 Streptosporangiaceae bacterium | reverse complement strand
CGCGAGCCCTTCGGCGGCGCCCGGCCAGCCGTCAACCACGCCGTTGTGGCTGAACAGCCAGCGGCCGTCGCGGAACGGCGCCACCGCGGCCGGGCCCAGGTCGGTGCCCGCGGTGGCGCAGCGCACGGCCGCGAGCATGACCGGGCCGTGGTCACCCTGGCCACGTCGGCGAACGACTCGTCCGCCCAGATCGGCTCGGCCCGCCGGTACCTGGCGGCCTCGGGCTCGCCGTCGCAGTACCAGCCGGCGCCGAACCCGTCCGCGTTCACCGTCCCGTGCCGCTGCAGCCGCGGCGCCCATGCCTGCCGGTAAAGCCCGCGGGCCGGCTCGATGATCACCGAGCGCAGCGTTGCCGCCGGACCCAGGTAGGCCAGATGCCGGCACATCAGGCGGTCTCCACCGCCACGGAACGGGCGGTGCGGAACCCGGCGAAGATCTGCCGCCTGATCGGGTAGTCCCAGTTGCGGAACGTGCCCCGGCAGGCCACCGGGCTGACCGCGAACGACCCGCCGCGCAGCACCTTGTACTCCGGTCCGAAGAACACCTCCGAATACTCCCGGTATGGCCAGGCGCTAAACCCCGGGTACGGCAGGAAGTCCGAGCTCGTCCACTCCCAGACGTCCCCGATGAGCTGGCGGGCGCCGCACGGCGCCGCCCCCGCCGGGTAGGAGCCGGCCGGTGCGGGACGCAGGAACGCCTGGCCGAGGTTCGCGCGCGAGCCGTCAGGTTCCTCCTCGCCCCACGGGTAACTGCGGGTCAGCCCGGTGACGGGATCGAACCTGGCCGCCTTCTCCCACTCCGCTTCTGTCGGCAGCCGCCTGCCCGCCCAGCGGGCGTAGGCGTCGGCCTCGTACCAGGACACGTGCATGACGGGCTCGGCAGGCGTGATGGCTTCCGCGCGGCCGAACGCCGTGCGCAGCCACACCCCGCCGTCTCGGCGCCAGTACAGCGGCGCGGAAAGGCCGGCCCGCTGCCTGTGCGCCCACCCGTCGGCGGTCCACAAGCGCGGGTCGTCGTACCCGCCGTCCGCGATGAACTCGCCGTACGCTGCGCAGGTCACCGGCGTCGTGTCGATGAAAAACGGGGCGACGTGCACGGTGTGCGCCGGCCGCTCGTTATCAAGCGCCCACGGCTGGGTCGAGGTCCCCATCGTGAACGGGCCACCGGGCACGATAACCTCGGACGGCAGCCGGAACGCGTCGGCAGGCGCGGGCGGCGGCGCCGCAGCCGCGAGGACCGGAGCCCCGGCCCGGATCTGGTGGGTGATCAGCATGGTCTCGTCGTGCTGCACCTCATGCTGGGCGATCATGCCGAACGCGAACCCGCCCTCGAGCAGCCGCGAGCCCCACGGTTCTGAGTCACTGAATCTGGACCGTTCGAGCAGGTCGAGCACGCGGCCGCGCACCTCGTGGCCGTAGGACCGCGCCGCCTCAGGCGGCAGCAGGGGCAGCGTCGGCCGCTCGGAGCGCGGATGCTCGAACGCGTCATAGAGCGGGTCGATCTCCGGGTGCATAGGTTCCCTGCCGCCTACCTCGCGGAGCAGCCACAGTTCCTCCTGGTTGGCGACGTGGGCGAGGTCCCAGACCAGCGGTGACATCAGCGGGGAGTGCTGCGCGACAAGGTCGGTCTCGTCGACGCAGTCGGTGAGCAGACCCGTCCGCTGCCGCGCGCCTGCCAGCTCCCTGGCGATCCGCTCACGCAGGTCGGTCTCTGTCATGTGATTCCTTCCAGTTGATCGTCTGCCGGACATCGGCCGGAGAGCACGTAGCGTTCGGCGAAGTCGGCGACCGCCTGCCGGACCCTGCCGGGGGCGCGGGACCGACCCAGCGCCGCGTCGGCTGCCTCGAAGCACTGCCTGGCGGCCCCGCCGATGCCCGGGTCGGCAGGGCCACACCTGGCCGCGCGCAGCCACGGATCCCTCTCGCCCGCGGTCTCGTCCCACACCGGCTCGGCGGCGGCCATCGCGGCATCGGCGGCCTGCCCGTCCTCCGCCAGCGCGCTGACGACCGCCGCGGGCACGATCCAGCCGTCCCCGGGCTGCGCGTCGATCATCCGCAGTTCCATGTGCCCGCGCGGGCGAACCGGCGGGAACAGCGTGGACAGGTGGTAGGTCAGGTCCTCGCGGGTGGGCGGACGCAGCGACCCCGAGCCGTCGCGGACCCAGTCACGGAAGGTCAGCCCGGGCGGCGCCGACCAATCCTGAGAATCAGGGTTCGGCACGCACATGATCTCGGCGTCCAGCGCATAGGCGGTCCATGCGTCGCGCGGGTCACCGTCGGCGGCCGGCGCCCGGGTACGGCCGGGGTCCATGTTCGACCACACCTGCTGCCTGGACGAACGCCAGCCCGTGGGCCGGCCGTCGCGCAGCGGGGAGTTGGCGAACGCCGCCACGAGCACCGGCCCGATCGCGTGCAGCAGCCGCCAGCGCGACCGGTATCCGGACTGGCCCGCGCCGTCGTCGCCCGCGTCGACGCACACCTGCACGGACGCCGTGCCGCACATCATCTGCCGGCCCCACGGGCCGTCCCGATCGAAGAACTTCTCCATCGCGTCGTACCGCGGGAAGTCAAGCAGGCGCCGCGGCGGGCGAAGGGGATCCAGGCCATAGCCACATAGCTCGAGGCCGACGGCCGCGGCCGCGTCACGCAGAGCGGCCAGATCCCGCCCGGTTACCTCGATGAGCTCACCGATCGTAGCCGCGGGCGCCGAGCTCAGCTCAAGCTGCCCGCCAGGCTCCACGGTGAGGGTGGCACCCGATGGAAGAGAAGGATAATTTTGCCGAACGGACCCGCCTGCTTGCCCCGAGCTCGCCTGCTCGTCCGCCGGATCCTTGGGGGAAACGCCGTCCAGGGCGGCGGCGACCTGTTCCGCCTGGACCGGGAGCGCCGGGTCGCGCCGATCGCGAACCAGCCACTCGAGTTCGACGCCGACCCGTGCTGGCGGACCGGTCTTGAAGCAGATTCCGTGGACGTGCGCTTCCGCGTCGGCCTCGGTTAGCCGCGCCCCCTTGATCACGATTGCAACACTACCTGATCGACCTTTCATATCCATGACCCCTGGGGGCCGCGCGGAGGCCGCGCGGAGGACCCCGCTACCCGATGCCTTCGCGCCTATGCGCCTTCGCAGGCTTGTCTCAGCTTGAGGTGGTACCTTGCGGCACACCGAGGGTGATTGTTGATAACGTTCAGTGCTTGACGTGGTGACACGCCGTAGTCACCAACGTGGCCGTCCCGGGGGAACGGCTCTGGCACTATGGATCTCGATGAAGGCGCCGTCCGTGAAGATTCCGCTGCTACGCCTGGGCAGGGCTGGGGAACCGCCCGGCATAGTGGCCGTCGCGCGCGTGGACCGCAGGACGAAGAACATCACCAAGCGGCTGAACCCCGGCGAGATCGCCATCATCGACCATTCCGACCTGGACCGGGTCAGCGCGGAGGAGCTGATCAGGCGCAGGGTCGCGGCGGTGGTCAACGCCGCGGTGAGCATCACCGGACGGTACCCGAACCTCGGCCCGCAGCTGCTGCTCGACGCGGGCATCCCGGTCGTCGACGACGTCGGGCAGGACGTGCTCGTCAAGGTGACCGACGGCACTGTGATCCGGCTCGACGACGAGACCCTGTATCTCGGCGACACGATCGTCGCCAAGGGGACGCCGCTGACGCGGGAGTCGGTCGAGGCGGCCATGACCGAGGCCAGGTCCATGGTCGGCGTCCAGATCGAGTCGTTCGCCGCCAACACGCTTGAGTTCCTCCGCCGCGAGCACGAGCTGCTCACCGACGGTATCCGTCCGCCACAGATGGACACGGACATGTCGGGGCGGCACGTGCTCGTCGTGGTCCGCGGCTACCACTACCGGGAGGACCTCGCCGCGCTGCGACCCTACATCCGCGAGTACAAGCCGGTGATGGTTGCCGTGGACGGCGGCGCGGACGCGCTGATAGAGGCCGGCTACCAGCCCGACGCCATCTTCGGCGACATGGACTCCGTCTCCGACGAGGCACTGTGCTGCGGTGCGGAACTCGTCGTGCACGCCTACCCGGACGGCCGGGCGCCGGGCCTGGCCCGGGTCCATGAGCTCGGCCTGGAAGCCGTCACCTGCCCGGCGCCGGGGACCAGCGAGGACATCGCCCTGCTCGTCGCCGACGCCAAGGGGGCGAGCCTGATCGCGGTGGTCGGCACGCACCATACCCTCGAGGAGTTCCTCGACAAGGGCCGCCCGGGAATGTCCAGCACGTTCATCACGCACCTGCGGGTGGCGGGCAAGCTGGTCAACGCCCGTGGCATCCACCAGCTCTACCACAGCCGGATCTCCAGCTGGTCGCTGCTGGTGCTCGTGCTAGCCGCCGCGGTGACCATCCTCGTCGCCGTGGCGTTCTCGCCCGCGGGACCCATCTTCGCCAGGTACTTCGAGGCGACCTGGCATTCCTTTACCTACTGGCTGACCGGAAAACTCTAGTGATCGACTTTCGTTATCACCTTGTCTCGATCGTGGCGGTGTTCCTGGCGCTGGCGATCGGCATCGTGCTCGGCGCCGCCGAGCTCCAAGGCCCCACGTACAACCTGCTGAACGGCACGACCGCCAAGCTGCAGAACGAGCTGAACCAGGCGAACAGCCAGCGGAACATGGCGCAGGAGCAGGCCAGCGCGGGCGACGCCTACGCCGAGGCCGTCGAGTCCGAGGTGCTGCACGACCTGCTCGTCGGCCAGAAGCTGCTGATCGTCACCGAGCCGGGAGCCCAGGGGTCCGTGGTCAGCGGGATCACCAGCGCGGCCAACGACGCGGGCGCCGAGGTCACCGGGCAGGTCAACCTGCAGGCCAAGTTTTTCGACACCAGCGACACCACGCAGGACAGCCTCAACCAGATCAACCTGGACGTGGCCTCGCACGCGGGCATCACGCTGGACAACAGCGAGACCTACCAGCAGCAGGCGGCGCAGGTGATCGCCAGCGAGATCCTGACCAAGTCGCCTGGGACGTCGAACGGCATCGCTGCCGGCGGCGCCGGGCAGGACACCGAGGCGGCGACGATGCTGTCGGCCTACGCCTACGCAGGGTTCCTTACCACCAGCGGGCAGCCCTCTACCCAGGCGACGCTGGCCGTCGTGATCACCCCGCAGACCGCGCCGGCCGACGGCGGCGCGGATCCGCTCGACCAGCTCCTGGTCCCGGTAGCGCAGGAACTGGCCGCGACGAGCGCGGCAACCGTGGTGGCCGGCTCTTCGACGGGCTCGGGTCCCGGCAGCCCGATCGCCGTGCTGCGCTCGAACAACGTGGCTAACCAGGTGTCCACCGTCGACGATGCCGACTTCGTGTCCGGGCAGAGCGTGGTGATCCAGGCGCTCGCCATCCAGCTGAGCGGGGGCAAGCCGGGAAGCTACGGGTTCGCGAGCAACGGCGCGAGCGCCGTGGCTCCGGCCGCCGCGCCCACGCCGACCGCGAGCTCCTCTCCGTCCCCGACCCCGACCCCGACGAGCAGCAAGAAGGCAACCAAATGAGCATTTCCCGCAGCTCGGCAGGCTGGCGGCTACTCGCGGCCGGCGGCGCCGTGACCGCCGCCGCGGGCGCGGCCAGGCTCTGCTACGCCGTCCTGAACCGGCACCCGCCGGGGGGACCGAAGACATGGTCTCGCACCAACCACAGGGGCGAGCCCGTCACGCTGCTCGAGGGGCCCGCCGTGGCGCTCGGCGCGGTCGCCGGGGCACTCGCCCAGGCCGGGGCACTCGCCCAGGACGGCACGCTTGCCGAAGACGGGAGATCGGCCTGGCGATCCGGCTCGGCGATCGCAGTCGCCGGGGCCGGAGCCGCGACGTTCGGGGCCTACGACGACCTCAAGGGCACCGCGGACCGGCGTGGTTTCCGCGGCCACCTCGGCGCCTTGCGGCACGGTGAGGTGACCACCGGGGTGGTCAAGCTGGGCGGTATCGGCGCCACCGGGATCGCCAGCGCCGTGCTGGCCGGGGGATCCCCGGCAGACCTGGCGATCAACGCCGGGCTGGTCGCGGGCGGCGCCAACCTGCTCAACCTGTTCGACCTGAGGCCGGGCCGCGCCATCAAGGTCGCGGCCGCCTCCGCCGCCCTGATCGCCGCCGCGGGCTCGGCCGGGAACGGCCGGGCGAGCGGCCTTACCTCCCTGCCGCCGCTGGCGGCAGCTCTGGCGCTGCTGCCCGAGGACCTCGGCGAGCGCGCCATGCTCGGCGACGCTGGCGCGAACGCGCTCGGCGCCGTGCTCGGCGCCGCAGCCGCCGGGCTGCCGCGCAGCGCCCGGCTAGTCCTGCTCGCCGGGATCGCCGGCCTCACGGCCGCGAGCGAGAAGGTCAGCTTCACCAGGGTCATCGAGCGCAACCGGGTCCTGCACAAGCTCGACATGCTGGGCCGGCGGCCCGCCGACCCGGCGCCCGCGGTACAGATCCCGGCGCAGCGCCATCGCCTGCATGACGCGGCGGCCTTCAACGGAAGCGGTACCGCCGCCCGTTCGGCTGAAGACAACCAGATAGCGCCCACGGAAGAGTGACCGTGCCTGTGGCCGAGCGGGGGAGTGCTCGGCAACGGGTCGGGGGACTAGGCCGCGCCGCGGTGCTGATCGGCGCGATCACCATGCTGGCGCGGGTGATCGGCTTCGGCCGCCAGGTGGTATTCGCTCACACGGTCCAGGCGTCGTGCCTGGGTACCGCGTACACCACCGCGAACATGGTGCCGAACATCATCTACGACATCGTGATGGGCGGCGCGCTCACTGCGGTGGTGGTGCCGGTGCTTGCCGGGCCTGCCCGGGCCGACGCGCTTGATCGCGAGCAGGTACGGCAGACCTCCTCGGCCCTGCTCAGCTGGGCGGTGCTGCTGCTGGTGCCGGTCAGCGCCGTGGTGGCACTCGCCGCCCGGCCGCTGGTGTCGGTACTGCTCGGCGGGACGCCGGGGTGCCCGCGAGCCAGCATGGTCGCCCTGGGCACGCGGATGCTCGTGGTGTTCGCGCCGCAGATCCTGCTCTACGGCCTGGCCGTGGTGCTGTACGGCATCCTGCAGTCGCACCGCAGGTTCGCCTCGCCCGCGCTGGCACCGGTGCTGTCCAGCCTGGTCGTGATCGGCGCGTACTTCTGGTTCGGCGCGGTCGGGAACGGATACCAGGCCATGCTGCGACCGGTGCCCGCCACCGCCTGGATCGTCCTGGCCGTGGGCACCACCGCAGGGGTCGCCGCGCTTGTCGCGACCCCGCTGCTGCCCGTTGCCCGGCTGCGGCTGACGTTGCGGCCGACGCTGACGTTCCCCGCCGGGGTCGGCGCGCGGGTCCGCTCCCTGGCCACCGCCGGCATCGTGACCCTGGTCGCCCAGGACGCCTCGGTGGCGGTGGTGATCGTGCTCGCCAACTCCCGCGGCGGCAGCGGCGCGCTCGTCCTGTACAGCTTCGCGTGGGCGGTCTTCTTCGTGCCCTACGCCGTGCTCGCGGTGCCGATCGCGACCAGCGCGTTCCCCGAGCTCTCCGCGCGCTCGGAGAGTTTCGACGGCACCTGCGCCACCTCGACCCGTGCGGTCATCGTGTCGTCCTGGCTCGGCGTCGCGGGGATGGCGGGCAGCTGCATCCCGCTCGCGCGGGTCTTCCAGTCCCATGCCGGGCAGGCGGCCGACGCGCGCCAGCTGGCGATCGCGCTGGCCACCTTCGCGCCGGGCCTGGTCGGCTACGGGCTGACCGCAAACCTGTCCCGTGTCCTGTATGCCGACCGGCACAGCCGCGCCGCGGCAATAGCGGTCGGCGGCGGCTGGCTGGCGGTGATCGCCGGGGACCTGCTGATCGTGCCGTTCGTGCCGCGCTCCTGGGTCGTCCCCGCGCTCGGCGTGGGAACGACCGTCGGCCTCACCGGCGCGGGCGTCGTCCTGCTCGTGCTAGTCCGCCGCGCCCGCGGCCCCGCCGCCCTGCGCGGCTGCGCCCGCGCCGCGCTAGCCGGACTGGCCGGAGCCGCCGCCGGGGCCGCCGCCGGGTTCGGCGTATCCATCGCCGTCCCGGTTCGCGGGTTCCTGCCGAACGTGGCCGTCACCCTGCTCGCAAGCGCCGCCGTGCTCGCCGCCTTCGGCCTGGTCGTCGCCATGGCCGACGGCGGAGACCTACGCGCGGTCCTACGCCGGGTAGTCCGCGCATGAAGGTCGCCTACGTGCTCGGCACCAGCGCCGGCGGCCTCGGACGCCACG
This sequence comes from Streptosporangiaceae bacterium, assembly GCA_030040475.1. The sequence goes on along the minus strand of JASHTQ010000644.1, from coordinate 2,470 downwards.
TCAAGATGCTCGCCGCCGGCTCCGCCGCCCGCGGAGCAACGGTAACGATCTTCGGCCCCGTCCAGACCAACCGCGACTTCGCCTTCACCACCCCGCCCCCTTCCGCCCCAGCCCCGTCCGCCGATGCTGCCGCCGATGCTGCCGCCGATCCGGTCACGTTCGCCGCGGTCGAGATTGCCGACCGCCCGCGCGTGCTACGCGACCTGCGGGCCATCGCCAGGCTCCGCCGCCTGCTCCGGTCAGCCGCGCCCGACGTGGTTCACGCACACGGCCTGCGGGCCGGCGCGCTGGCCGCGATCGCGATCGCGTTCGGCCGCGTGCCGACCGTCCTGGTGGTCACGGTTCACAACGCCCCGCCTTCTGGCGGCGTCACCGGCGCCATCTACCGCGTCCTGGAGCTGATCGTCGCCCGCAATGCCGCCTCGGTCCTCTGCGTCTCCGCGGATCTGGAGCAGCGCATGCGCGCCGCAGGCGCCCGTCGCGTCGCCCACGCCGTAGTCCCCGCCCCCCTGGTCACGCTGACCGCCCCGCCACTCGCCCCGACCTGCTCACCTGCCCTGGCCGAGCAGCCTGCCCCGGCCCGCCCGGCTGCGCCCTCGACCGCCAGTTCGCCCACAATCGTTTCTGCCGCCCCTTCGACCGCGTCCGGAAACGTCTCCGCGGAAACGCTCCACGCAATTGCGCCTGACGTTTCCGCGGAAACGCGTGCCTCGTTCCGCGCCGAATTCGGGCCCGGGCCAGTCGTCCTGGCGGTCGGCAGGCTGGCCGCGCAGAAGGGGTTCGGCGTCTTGCTCGACGCCGCCGTCCGCTTGCGTGATCTGCGGCCGGAGCCGTCGCTCGTCATCGTCGGCGAGGGACCGCTCGAGGCGGAGCTCAGGCACCAGGCCACGTCCCTCGGGCTGGCCGCGACGTTCACAGGCCAGCGCCCCGACGTACCGGCGCTGCTGGCGGCCGCGGACGTATTCGTGCTGCCGAGCGCGTGGGAAGGCCAGGCGCTGATCCTGCAGGAGGCGCTGCACGCCGGCGTGCCGATCGTCGCCACCCGCGTCGGCGGCAACCCGGACCTCCTCGGCGAGGACGCCGCGCTGCTAGTCCCTCCCGGCGACCCCAGGGCCCTGGCCGACGCGGTGCGCTCGGTCCTAGCCGACCCGGCGCTCGCCGCCCGCCTGCGCCGCGCCGCTCAGGCTCGCGCCCGCGCCCTCCCCGCCGAGGACGACGCGGTAACCGCTGCCCTGGCCGAATACGCTCACTTCGCACAACCAAAGCATCGCCAGTGAAGGCTGTTACCGGTGAGATCAGCATTCGCGGATTAATTCGATGTGGATGCCCCTACCAGGCATATTGGGCTACATGAGAGGGACATCCACGCCTAAATTTCGGCGCGGCTAACCCGAAATTCGGCACCACCGGTGCCGATGTGGCCAATGTGACCCATGTACCGACCAAGTGCGACGATGACCCCTCCCGCGCAAGCGCGAACCGCAAAGCCCGAGCCGCAAAGCCCGAGCCGCAAGCGCCGGGCGGCGGATCGGGGGGCATCGCGCTCAGGCGGTTTCATCCCAGCGGCGCCGCACGGCCGCGCTGCCCTCGTCGGTCAGCGATCCGTACAGGCGCAGCCGGGCGACGCCGCCGTCGGGGAAGATGTTCAGCCGAACGTGAGTGGCGGGCGCGCCCTGCACGCGGAACCGGTGCGGCGTGTCCGGCAGCAGTCGGACCGGGGGCAGCAGGTCGCGCCAGGCCGCCTTGTCGGTCAGCGAGGCGCCGGTCGTGGCGTCCAGCGCCTGCAGTGACGCGGTATCGGGCTGGTTGCCCCGGTACCACGACGTGTCGATCTCGGCGAGGTCGATCACGCCCTGTCCCGCGAGCCGGACGATAAGCCACTCATGGCCGGCCTTCCTGCGCCTGCGGGTCTCCCATCCCTCGCCCATCACCCGCGACAACCCGGGGGAGATGACGTTGCGCGGCGCGGAGTAGTACTGGTCGCTGCGGTCGGCGATGTCGCCGCCGTTCTCCACCGCCGCCAGGTCGAAGGTCAGCCCCTCCAGCATTGCCGGGTCAGGTACCACCTCGCCGTGCACGTGCAGGCGGGCGACGCCGCCGTCGGGAAAGATGTTCAGCCTGACGTGGGTGTACCTGCGGCCGGAGGTCACCTTGAACGCGTGCCTGGCGTCGCCGGTCAGCAGGCCGCGCGGCACGATCTCCCGCCACGGGATGGCCGGCCCGGTCAGTTCCTCTGCCGAGGGGTACCCGCTCACCGAGCACGCCTCCGCCGAGCAGGCCTGCGGGTAGTTGCCGGTGAAGAACGCCGTGTCGACGACGATCGAGCGCACCACCCCCGGCACGCCAAGCCGGACGATCACCCAGTCGCTGACCGTGCGCTCGGGCAGCGTCCCGCCCGGCCCGCGCCGCCGCCTGGTCTCCCAGCCGTCGTACACCTGCCCCTTGGCGCCGAACGTGTTCGGCACGAAGG
>JASHTQ010000643.1 GCA_030040475.1 Streptosporangiaceae bacterium | reverse complement strand
CCGCGGGCACGGCGTCTTCGTTGTCTTCGTTGTCTTCGTTGCTGAGGGGGAAGTGGCAGGCCACGGAGTGGCCCGTGGCCAGCTCGCGCATCGGCGGCTCCTCGGCCGCGCAGCGCTCGGCAGCGCGCGGGCACCTGGTGCGGAACCTGCAGCCGCTCGGCGGGTGGATCGGCGAGGGCAGCTCGCCCTTGATCGTGGTGGCGGTCCGGCTGGCGCCGGGGTCGGTGCTCGGGATGGAGTCGAGCAGCGCCCGCGTGTAGGGGTGCAGCGGCTCGCGGTAGACCCGGTCTCCTGGTCCGACCTCGCACAGCTTGCCCAGGTACATCACCGCCACCCGGTCGCTCACCTGCTTGACCAGGGCCAGGTCGTGCGCGATGAACAGGTAGGACAGGTTCAGCTCCGCGCGCAGCCGCTCGAACAGGTTGAGCACCTGGGCCTGGATGAGCACGTCCAGGGAGGACACCGGCTCGTCGCAGACGATCAGCGAGGGCGAGAGCGCGAGCGCACGGGCGATGGCGACGCGCTGGGCCTGCCCGCCGGACAGTTCCCTCGGGTGGCGGCGGCCGTGGGCGGCCGGGTCGAGGCCGACCAGGTCGAGCAGCTCGTCGACGCGCTGCCGCCGGGCGGCCCGGTCGCCGGTCCGGTAGGCGATCAGCGGCTCGCAGACGAGGCTCCGTACGCTCCATTTCGGGTCCAGCGACCCGAACGGGTCCTGAAACACCATCTGCAGGTGCCGCCGGGCCGCCAGCAGCCGGGTGCCGCGCAGCGTGGTCAGGTCGGTGCCGCGGAAGATGACCGAGCCTGACGTGGGCCGCGGCGCCTGCAGCAGCGAGCGGGCGAGCGTCGACTTGCCCGACCCGGTCTCGCCGACGATGCCGAGCGTCTCCCCCGGGTACACGTCGAAGGACACGCCGGAGACGGCCTGGACCACGCCGCCGTTGCCGTGGAACTGGTGAACCAGGTCGCGCACGGAAAGGAGGGGCTCGGACGTCACGCGGTACCTCCCTGTTGCCTCGGGGGGGCGACCCCCCCTGGCCCCCCTAGGGGATGCCAGCAGGCCCAGCGGTGGCCGGGCTCGTGCTCGGCCAGCGGCGGCTCGGCCGCCCGGCAGTCGTCGGCGGCGTGGCGGCAGCGCGGCGCGAACGAGCATCCGGCAGGCAGCGCGGACAGGTCCGGCGGCCGCCCGCCGATCACCGGCAGCGGCGCGTGCGCGGGGCGCTCCAGCCGCGGGATCGCCTCAAGCAAGGCCTCGGTGTAGGGCATCCGGACCGCCGAGAACAGCCGTGTCGCCGAGGCCTGTTCCACGATCCGCCCGGCGTACATCACGATCACCTCGTCGGCGTAGGAGGCGGCCAGCCCGAGGTCGTGGCTGATCAACATCAGCGCCATGCCAAGCTCGGCCTGGAGCTCGAGCAGCAGCTCCATGATCTGCGCCTGGGTGGTGACGTCGAGCGCGGTCGTCGCCTCGTCGGCGATGAGCAGCCTGGGGCGGCAGGCCAGCGCGATGGCGATCATGACGCGCTGCCGCATTCCGCCGGACAGCTCGTGCGGGTACTCATCGAAGCGCCGCTCCGGCAGCGGGATGCGTACCAGCCGCAGCAGGTCGACCGCATGCTCCCGGGCCTGCGACTTGCGCACCGGCCGGTGCGCCCGGATCGCCTCGGCGATCTGGGCGCCGACCCGCATCGTGGGGTTCAACGACCGAGTCGGGTCCTGGAACACCATCGCGACGTTGGCCCCGCGGTGCCTGCGCAGCTGGTCGTCGCTCAGCCCGACAAGCTGCGTCCCGGCGAAGGCGGCCGAGCCGGTGATCACCGCGCTCGGCGGCAGCAGGCCCATCACCGCCCGGCAGCTGACCGTCTTGCCCGACCCGGACTCGCCGACGATGGCCAGCGTCTGCCCGGGGTAGACGCTGTAGCTGACCCCGTCGACCGCACGCACCGGCCGGCCGTGGCCGGAGAACGTGACCTTCAGGTCCTGAACCTCGAGCAGCGCCTCGGTCACCGGCCCGGCCCCTTCGTACGGCGCGCCTTCATACGGCCCAGCGTTCCCGCAGCGCGTCGCTGACGAGGTTGAGCGAGACCACCGTGGCGAACAGGAACGCGCTCGGGATCAGCACCAGGTCCGGGGTCGCGGTCAGGGACTGATACCCCTGCGCGATCATGCTGCCCCAGCTCGCCTCGGGCAGCGGGATGCCCAGGCCGAGGTAGCTGAGCGCGCCCTCGAGGATGATGACCACGCCGAAGCCGAGCAGGCTGAACGTCATCAGCTGGGGCATGATGTTCGGGATGACGTGACGCAGCAGCACGCGCCAGCGCCTGGCGCCGGAGAGCCTGGCCGCCAGCATGAACGTCTGCTCGCGCAGTTCCAGCGTGGCGCTGCGGGCGATCCGGCCGGTGGCGGGGATGCTGAAGACCGACAGCGCCCAGATGACGTGCACCTCGCTCGGGCCGAGGCCCTCGGCGATGGCCAGCGCAAGCACCAGCGCGGGGAAGGCGATCAGCACGTCGAGCACGCGCGAGATGATCGCGTCGACGGCGCCGCCGAAGTACCCGGCGGTGATCCCGAGCAGGCCGCCGACCGCCAGCCCGACGGCGGTGACGGCGAACCCGACCTCGAATGAGACCTGGCCGCCGTACAGGATGCGAGAGAAGACGTCGTTGCCGACCGGGTCGGTGCCGAAGATGTGCCCGGGCGACAGCGGCGGCAGGCCGGCGTCAAGCACGCTGCCGCGCACCGGGTTGGGCACCGGGTAGATGTTCGGCCAGACGAAGCACGCGAAGGCGAGCACGATGAGGAACCCGGCGGGCACCCACAGCCGCAGCGCGCGGACCCAGCCGGCCCGCACGCGGGCCTGCGGCGGCCTGGTCCGGCCCGTGTCGGCCGTGACCAGCAGGTCAGGAAGCGACGCGGCCATAGCGGATCCTCGGGTCTAGGGCGGCGTACAGGATGTCGGCGAGCAGGTTGGCCACCACGACCACCACGGCGAAGACGACGACGATGCCCTCGACCACCGGCACGTCGTGATCGTTGATCGACTGGACCAAGATGTCGCCCGCGCCAGGGATCGAGAAGATCGGCTCGATGATCGCCGTCGCGCCGATCAGCGTGCCGAGATTGAGCCCGACGAGCGTGATCAGGCCGAACATCGAGTTCGGCAGCGCGTGCCGCAGCACGATCCGCCAGGGCCGCACGCCCTTGGCCCGCGCGGTGACGATGTAGTCCTCGCGCTGCAGCTGCTCCACGATGTCGGCGCGCAGCAGGCGGGTGTAGACGGCGAACAGCGGGAAGCCGAGGGAGACGGCCGGCAGGGTCAGCGACTTGATGTTCTCGGCCAGGTTGACGCTCGGCGACGTGTAGCCGATGGCCGGGAACCACTGGACCTTGACCGCGAGCAGGTAGACGAGCACCACCGCCAGCACGTAGGGCGCGATGGACAGGCCCATCATGCTGATCGCCAGGCTGATCCGGTCTATGACGCCGTTCGGCCAGCGGGCCACGAGCACCGCGAGGCCGACGGCGAGCACCAGCGAGACGACGAACGCGTACAGCAGGAGCTCCGCGGTGATCGGCAGCCGCGCGCCGAGGATCGTGGTCACGTTCTCCTGGTTGGTCAGCGACTGGCCCAGGCTGCCGTGGAGCAACCCGCCGAGCCAGATGCCGTAGCGGACCCAGAATGGCTCGTTCAGGTGCAGCTGGACCGACAGCTGGTGGATCTCGGCGGGCGTGGCGTTGACCCCCAGCAGGATCTGGGCCGTGTCGCCGGGCAGCAGGTCCATCACCACGTAGGTCAGGAACGTCACGCCCCACACCACCGGGATCGCCGCGAGCAGGCGCCGGCCAGCCAGCCGGAGACTTGGCGAGCCGAGGACCCGGCGCGCGAGATCGGTTCGCGCGCCGGGTCCGTTCTGTTCCCTAACGGTTTGCCCTGCCACCGCCATCGTGTGGTTTTTCCCGTCCTCAGCTGGTATAGGCCACGTCCTCCCACAGGATTGCCGGCTGGACGGCGACGGTGGGCAGCGGCGTGTTGATGCCCGGGCCGACCAGGTTCTTGACCGCGACGTTCGCCGGGGCGTACGCGAAGTAGAACGGGCCGTAGTAATTCTTGGCGATGTACGCGGCGGCCTGGTCGTACAGCGCGCAGCGCTGGCTCAGGCTGGTGACCGCCTGGGCCTGGTTCAGCAGGTTGTTCAGCTTGGTGTCCTTCACCCCGCTGAACGGCGAGGTCGACTCGAACCTGAACCCGACGCCGACCCCGGCCGCCGGATCCCACGCGCCCGCGGTCTGCACCATCGACTGCCACTTGCCGGAGACGAACTGCGCGATCAGCGAGGCCAGCGGGTAGTCCGCGATCGTGGCCTTGATCCCGACGGCGGCCCACTCGGTCTGCAGCGCCTCCGTGGTTTCATCCGCCACCGGGTTCTGGATCGTGCCCAGCTTGATCGTGACCTTGTTCAGGCCGCTCTGCGCGACCAGCGACTTAGCCAGGGTCGGGTCGTACCCCTGGTAACCGGGGACGGTCGGCTCGTTGCAGATGCCGCCGGGCCCGGTGAACCCCTCGGCGATCGGGTACGCGTTGGCGAAGATATGCGACAGAATCGGCTGGATGTTGGTCGCCGCGTAGATGGCCTGCCGGGCCTTGGGGTTGTTGAACGGCGCTATCAGCGTGTTGAGCTGCAGGTCGTACACCGTGGAGGGAGACTCGTTCAGCACGTCGAAGTGCGACCGCGCCTCGGCGATCAGCGACGGGGTGGACATGCCCTCGTAGACCTGGCCCTCCCCGGCGAGCATGGCCTCGTACGCCGCCTCGTCGCCGCTGACCGACTTGAACGTGAGGGAGTTCAGGTACGGGCGGCCCTTCTGCCAGTAGGTGGGGTTCTTCTTCAGCACGAGCGTGGAGCTGAGCGTGTCGCTGACCACCTCGAACGGGCCCGCCCCTACCGGCTTGACCGCGAACGCCTTCTCGCCCATCTTCTGCACGGCCGTGGGGGAGGCGATCCAGTCCGCGGTCGAGTCGAAGATCTGGTCGATAAACGC
>JASHTQ010000642.1 GCA_030040475.1 Streptosporangiaceae bacterium | reverse complement strand
GGCAGCGCCTCGACCGCGCCGATCAGGTGCGCGGGCGGCAGGACGCGCAGCGCCTCCATGTCGGCGCGGTACCGCTGGATCTCCCGGCCGGCCAGCTCGCGCCAGTCCTCGCCGTCCCGCTCCGCCCGCTCGAGCAGCGGGTCGTCGACGTCGGTCACGTTCTGCACGTACAGCACGGTGAAGCGGGCCTGCCCGGCGCCCTGCGGCGCGGCGTCCAGCCAGGCGCGCACCAGCAGGTCCCAGGCGGTGTAGGTGGCGGCGTGGCCGATGTGCGTCGCGTCGTACGGGGTGATGCCGCAGGCGTACAGCGTGGCCACCGGGCCCGCCGAGGCCAGGACGAGTTCACCGGAGACCGTGTCGTGCAGCCGGGGCGCCGGACCGCTTCCCGGGAGCACCGGAACATCCGCGCGGCGCCAAGAATCCATGTTCGTCAGGTTATCGCGGGATCTGCAGCGCGCTGGCCAGGGGATTAACGGGGCGGATTAGCGGGGCGGCTCGGTGACGCTGGCCGGCAGGGAGGGCAGCTGGCGGACCTGAGTGGCCTGCTCGAAAGCGTAGGCGAGGGCGATCAGCCGGGGCTCGGTCCAGCGCGGCCCGAAGAACGACACCCCGACAGGCAGCCCGGACACGTGCCCGAACGGCACCGTGATCGACGGGCAGCCGGCCACCGCGGCCGGGCGCGAGGTGTGGAACACGTCGTGGTCGCCGAGCACGTAGTCGGTCAGGCAGGCCGGGTTGGCGGTCAGCGCCACGATGGCCTCGAGCCCGTGCTCGGCAAGCGGCGTGGCCACCGAGGCCTTGGCCAGCCGGGTGGCCTCACGCCGCAGCGCCAGGTACTCGGGGTCGGCAAGGTCGCCGCCTGTCACCTCGGCCTGCTCGAAGACCTCCTGGCCGAAGCGCGAGAGGACCAGGTCCGCGTTCCGCTTGTTGAAGTCGATCAGCTCGGCCAGGGTGCGCGGCAGCACCCCGGCGAAGCCGAACTCGGCGATGTAGGCCAGGTACGCGTTGATGCCGTACTTGAACTCGCAGCACAGCGCGCCCCACTCCGGCTCGTGGATCTTCTGCGCGCCCGGCAGGACGACGGGATCGGTGACGATCGCGCCGAGGGAGCGCAGCGTCATGACGGCATCGTCGAGCACCGCGGTGGTCGCGGCGCCGGCCGCGGCGGAACCGGCGCGCCAGATGCCCAGCCTGGCACCCTCGAGGGCGCCGGGATCCAACGCGTCGCAGTAGGCGGTGCCCGACCTGCCACCACGCGCTCGTTCGGCCAAATCCGCATCGGCCGGTGAGATGGGATCTTCGGGGTCGGCGGCGGCCATCACGGACAGCAGGGCCGCCGCGTCGGCGACGCAGACGGCCATCGGCCCCGCGGTGTCCTGCACCGGCGAGATCGGCACGATGCCGCGCCGGCTGACCAGGCCGTTGGTCGGCTTGATGCCGACGATGCCGCAGGCGCTCGCCGGGCAGACGATCGAGCCGTCGGTCTCGGTGCCGACGGCGATCGGCGCCAGCCCCGCCGCCACGCCGGCCGCCGAGCCGGAGCTCGAGCCGGACGGGTTGCGGTCCAGCGCGTACGGGTTGGCGGTCTGGCCGCCGAGCGTCGACCAGCCGCTGGTCGAGTGGGTCGAGCGGAAGTTCGCCCACTCCGACAGGTTCGCCTTGCCGATGACCACCGCGCCGGCCTCGCGCAGCCTGGAGACCACGAACGCGTCGTCGGGCTCGGAGGTCAGCAGCGCCGGCGAGCCCGCGGTGGTCGGCATGCCGCCCGCCTGGACGTTGTCCTTCACCAGCACGGGCACGCCGTCGAGCGGGCCGCGCGGCCCGTTCGCGGCGCGGGCCTCGTCGCGGGCCTGGGCCTGCGCCGCCGCGTCGGCGTTCACCGTGATGACCGCGTGCAGCGCGGGGTTGAGCCGGCTGATCCGCTGCAGGTAGAAGCCGGTCAGCGTGGCGGAGCTTAGCGCACCGGCGGCCATCTCGGCCTGCAGCGCGGCAAGCGTGGCCGCGCCGGCGCGTATCCGAGTGCCCGGGATCACATCACGGAAGTCCGGCATGCCGGAAGAATAACCAGGTCTGTGGCCGGTTGCGAGGGGGGCTTACCTGCGGGTGGCGCGCAGCGCCTCGCTGATCGCCGAGGCGGCGCTGCGGACCTGGCCGAGGCGCTGATCCTGGAGCGAGGCGGGCGCCCGCACCAGCGGCGATGGCACGGTCAGCACCGCGACCATCCGCTTGCCCTGCATGACCGGGGCCGAGGCGGCCCAGACGCCCTTGTCGATCTCCTCTTCGCTGACCGCCCAGCCGCGCTGCCCGGCCAGGACGATCTTCTCCTCGAGCTGGGCGGCGGCGTTCGGATCGCGTTCGGCAAGCGGGGCCAGGTACTCCCTGCGGATCTCCGGCGCCAGGCCGGACAGCAGCAGGCGCGCGCTGGCGCCGCGGTGCAGCGGCAGCGGCTGGCCCGGCTCGAACGAGATGCGCAGCCGCTGGGCCGACTCGACCCGGTGCACGCACACCGCCGACCTGCCGATCAGGCGGACCAGGATGACGGTCTCCTGGTTGTCCCCGGCCAGCTGGTGCATCACCGGGTCGGCGACGTCGATCAGGCTCTCCGCGGCCTCCGCCGCCCTGGCCAGGCCGATCAGCCGCGCCGACAGCCGGTAGCTGCCGCGCTCGTCCCCGGCGAGCAGCCCGGTCTCGCGCAGCAGCGTGATGTAGCGGTACACGCTGGGCAGCGCGATGCCGGTGGCCGCGGCCATCTCGCGTGCGGTGAGGGTGTTCCTGTCGGCGGAGAACGCGAGCATCAGGGCGAGGACCCGACGCGCGCCCTCGCAGCCGTGCGCGGCGTTCGCCTCTGGAGGCATCTTGACGGCCGAAGCCCTGGCCATTGATTCCTTCTCAGTTATTCAGAATTTGGCTATCGGGCGATGATAACGACGACCGTGTATACGGTCAACGTGTCTACCGTGGGAGCGACGGGGCGAGCAGCCAGACGCCGATCCCCAGCATGCACAGCGCCACGAACGCGAAGAATGTCACCCAGATGCCGCCGGGCACGCCGGTGAGCCTGGCGAGCTGGTCGGCGTCCGAGCTTGCCTCCCGGCCCCTGTGCCGGCCCCTGTGCCGGCGCCGACCGCGCTGCAGCTCGGCCACCGGGCGCACGGCGCCGACCAGCAGGAACCAGGCGGCCAGGTAGCCGAAGCCGGCCTGGACTTCGGCCGAGGCGAAGTAGCTCACCGCGAAGGTCGCGCCGGCCGTGCCGAGCACCGCGATCGCGCCGAACACGTTGCGGATGGCCAGCAGCGTCGCGGCGAGCAGCACCAGCGCCAGCCACAGCATGGCGGTCACGTGCCGCGTCGCCAGCAGGGCGGCCGCGCCCGCGCCGAGCAGCGAGGGGGCGGTGTAGCCGGCGGCCGCGCAGGCCACCATCGCCGGGCCGCTGCGCCGCCCGCGCGAGTACGTGACGCCGGAGCCGTCGCGGTGCAGCCTGATGCCCTCGAGCCGCCGGCCTGACAGCACCGAGACCAGCGCGTGCCCGCCCTCGTGCGCGATCGTGATCACCTTGCCCGCCAGCCGCCAGGTCCGGGTGTCCAGCACGATGACCAGGGCGGCCAGGCCGGCCGCGGCTACCACCCACGCGGGCGGCGCGGGCTGGACGTTGGCTATCCGGTCCCAGACCCGGACTAGGACGTTCACGGGACCGCTCTCACGAGGCTGCTCTCACGGGACCGCTCTCACGGGGCTGCTCTCACGGGGCCGGCAGCCAGGAGACGTGGTCGGCCAGCAGCGCGTAGCCGACGAAGGCCACCGAGTCGATCAGCGTGTGCGCGATGATCAGCGGGGTCACCCGGCCCCAGCGGCGGTAGAGGTAGCCGAAGATGACGCCCATGGTGGCGTTTCCGATGAACCCGCCCGCGCCCTGGTACAGATGATAGGAGCCGCGGATCACCGCGCTGATCGCGATCGCCCTGGCCGGCTTGACGCCGAGCTTGTCCAGCCGGCTCAGCAGGTAGCCCACGACGACGACCTCTTCGAGCGTCGCGTTCTGGGCCGCCGACAGCAGCAGTATGGGGATGCGCCACCAGACGTCGGGCTCGCTCTCCGCGACGACGTTCAGCTCCACGCCGATGTGATAGGCGAACAGGTAGAGAGCCAGGCCGCTGCCGCCGATGACCGCGGCGAGCACCGCCCCCTTGAGCAGGTCCCGGCCCGGCTGGCGGGCGTCCAGGCCGATCGAGCGGGGTCCCTCGCCCGCGCGGGCCAGCAGGTAGAGCGCGAGCAGCACCGGGGCGAGGCCGAAGGTAATGCTGGTGAGCTGCAGGAACAGGGCGAGCAGCGGGCGGCCGGGGGCCGGCGTGCCGTTGAGCACCACCGCCTGGCTGCCGAGTGACTGCTTGGCGGTCAGCGAGCCGATGAAATCGACCAGGGCGTACACGCCGCTGGCGCCCAGGGAGACCGCGAAGACCGCGACGATCTCCCACCGCTGCAGCGTGGCGGCCCGGCCGGTCAGCCGCGCCCTTCCCGCCTGCGGCCCGGTGCCTGGCCGCGGCGCGGTGCCGTCGGCGGGCGGCCCGGTTACGGGAAGCCCGGCCGCGGGCACCATGTCCTCATGCGAGCTCGTCGGAGTCTCCGTCCCTGATGGCCTCTCCGGTCCCGTTGCGGTGCCGGATCGCCCGCCACCAGGCTAGCCACTAAGCTCGATAGGTCAGGACAGGATCGCGTCCGTTTCCTAGCAGAGGTCACCATGTCGTACCAGCCCTATCCGTCCGGCGGCCAGCCGGTCGAGCCCCTCCGGCCTCCTGCTCCCGCGCCGGTGCTGACCGCAGTCAAGCTCATGTACGCGGGCGCGGCGGTCAGCACGGTCAGCCTGATCATCTCGCTGGTCGACATCGGCGGCTCGAAGGCGGCGATCCGCAAGGCGCGCCCCAGCCTGACCGCGGCCCAGGTCAACCAGCTGAACACGTTCATCATCACGCTGGCGATCGTCTCCGGCCTCGTCGGCATCGGCCTGTGGCTGTGGATGGCCCGGGCCAACGGCCAGGGCAAGAACTGGGCGCGGATCTTGTCCACGGTGCTGTTCGGCCTGGCCACGCTGGACCTGATCGGCGTCTTCAGCGAGCCGAAGACGGCGCTCAGCCTGATCTTCCCCGTGCTGACCTGGCTGGTCGGCCTCGGCGCGATCTGGCTGCTGTGGCGGCGTGAGTCGACCGCGTTCTTCAAACCCCAGGCGCTTACGTGAGCAAGGGCGCGGTAGTCCTCTCGGCCGTCCCGACGCTTTTCGGCGCGGACGGCTCGGTCGACCTGCAGGCCAACCGCGCGCTGTACGCGTTCGTCGGCAGCCTGGTGGACGGGCTGTTCGTGGCGGGGAGCACGGGCGAGTTCCCGGCCCTGGAGGACGCGGAGCGGCTTGAGCTGTTCGAGCTGGCGATGGCCGCGGTCGGGCCGGACCGGGTGATCGCGCACATCGGCGCGCCTGACGCCAGGCACGCCAGCCGGCTGGCCAGGGCCGCGGTCTCTTCTGGCGTCACGCGGATCGCCGCGATCACCCCCTACTACCTGCCGGCGCGGCCGGACGAGCTGACCGCGTACTATGCCCAGATCCGCGAGGCAGCGCCGGACCCGCAGTGCTACGCCTATATTTTTCCCGAACGAACGGCGGTGCATGTTCCCCCGCCGCTTTTCGCCCTGCTGGCTACCAGCACCGGCCTTTCCGGGGCCAAGGTCAGCGGGTCGGCGTCCGCGGACCTGGCGGGATACGTCGCGGCGGCGCCCGGCGCGGCGGTCTTCTCCGGCAACGACTCCGATCCCGCCGCCACGCTGCGCTCCGGCGGCGCGGGCGTGATCTCCGGCCGCAGTTCTGCCTACCCGGAGGTCTACGCGGCGCTGACCGCCGCGCTCGACGCCGGCGACGACGCCGCCGCCAGGCGGCACCAGGAGGCCCTGGACCGGATCGTCCGCCTCGGGGCGAGCATCGGCCGCCTCAAGTACGCGCTCGAACTGCGCGGCTTCGGCCGCGCGGTGGCCCGGATGACCGTCGACCCGCCGAACCAGGAGATCGCCGCCGCCATCGTCGCCCGGGTGGCCAGCCTCCCCGAGCCGCGCCCGAACCCGGTGGACGTGACCGCCTAGGACGCTCTCCGGGTTCGGGCGCGGTGCCGGGCGGCGGGCGGAGAGTATGCTGACGCGAAATCCTACTGAAACGCTAGGCAATAGCCTGAGGAGTACTCCGATGCGACAGACCACCGTGGCGGCCGTGGCGGCGATCGTGGCCGCGAGCGTGGGCCTGGGAGGCTGCGCGAGCAGCGCTAGTACCAGTACCAGCGCCGCAACCAGCGCGAGCGCGAGCGCCAGCACGGCGGCCTGCACGTACGCCGGAATCCAGGACGAGCTGTACGCCAAGGGCGTGCTCACGGTTGCCACCGACCAGCCGGCCTATCCGCCGTGGTTCGAGAACAACGACCCGAGCGACGGCAAGGGGTACGAAAGCGCCGTCGCCTACGCGGTCGCGGCCCAGCTTGGCTTCAAGTCCTCGCAGGTCAAGTGGGCCTACGAGCCGTTCAACGACTCCTACGCGCCGGGGCCGAAGAAGTTCGACTTCGACATCAACGAGATCTCCTACACCGCCACCAGGGCGCAGGTCGTGACGTTCTCCACCAGCTACTACGACGTCCAGCAGGCGCTGGTGGCGCTGAAGAGCAGCCCGATCGTGACCAAGCACACCCCGGCCGAGCTGAAGACGTACATCTACGGCGACCAGGTGGGCACGACCAGCCTGGCGTTCATCAACAGCGACATCCAGCCGACCCAGACGCCGAAGGTGTTCGAGACGCTGAACGACGTGAAGGAGGCGCTGCAGGACAAGCAGATCGCGGCGCTTGTCACCGACACGCCGACCGCCCAGTACATCTCCTCCTCGGAGATCCCCGGCTCGATCATGGTGGCCCAGTTCCCGTCGACCGGCGAGCACTACGGCCTGCTGTTCGCCAAGGGCAACCCGCTGGCCGGCTGCGTGAACAAGGCGCTGGCCACGCTGAAGGCCAACGGCACGCTGGCCAGGCTGACGGCGCAGTACCTGCAGCTGTACACGACCGTCCCGACCATCCAGCCGTAACCGATGGCGGAGGCACCGGGGCTGCCCGACCTGTCGGCCCGCCGGTCCAGGCTGCTCGGCACCGGTGACCGCCGCGGGCTGATCCTGTCCAC
>JASHTQ010000641.1 GCA_030040475.1 Streptosporangiaceae bacterium | reverse complement strand
GACATCGTGGTGCAGGCCCAGTCGGCCTCGGTTGTCACCACGGTGGAAGGCGAGGTCACCGCCACCCTCGACCAGCGTCACGACGAGACCTCCGGCGACGCCGACTTCGACGTGCTCAGCACGTCCACCCTGCTGTCCACGGCCTCCTCCACCTCGCACACGTTCACCGTGCTGCTCGGCGCGGTGGCGGCGATCTCGCTGCTTGTCGGCGGCATCGGCATCACCAACATCATGCTGGTGACGGTGACCGAGCGGACCCGAGAGATCGGCATCCGCAAGGCTATCGGCGCCACCCCCGGGGTGATCCTGGCGCAGTTCCTGACCGAGGCCACCCTGCTGTCGATGATCGGCGGGGGACTCGGCGTGCTGGCCGGGGTCATCGGCAGCCGGTTCACGATCGTCGGCGTGAAGCCCGTCATCGACACGTTGTCGATCCCGCTCGCGTTCGGCGTCAGCGCGCTGATCGGCCTGTTCTTCGGCGGCTTCCCCGCCAATCGCGCGGCGAACATGCGTCCCGCCGACGCCCTGCGTTACGAGTGATCGGACACGACCATGTCAGAGTCAGAACAACGGCCAGAGCTGATACCAGGATTCAGGCAAGGGCCGGAGATGGGCCTGGGGCCAGAGCCGGTACCAGAAGAGCCTGGGCCAGGCCTAGAAGAGACCCGTGCCGATACCGACGGGCTGCTCGACCTGCTGTCCAGCCCGCTGGATGACAACGGCGAACTGAATACCGTGCTCACCAGGCGGCCACGGGTGAAGATTCCCTCGGTGACACTGATCTTGGCCGTGATCGCGGTGGCGAGCGCCGGCTTCCTCGGCGGCGCCCTGGTCGGCAAGCACTACGGCAGCTCGGGCTCGGGCAACCTGGCCGCAGCATTCAGGGGCCTCGCCGCCCGGGCGACCTCGAGCGCAAGCCCGGGCGCGAGCGGAGGCACCAGCTCCGGTTTCCCCGGCGGCGGCGGCGGCACGTTCGGCGGCAACGCGACCATCGGCACGATCAAGCTCGTCGACGGCTCCATCGTCTACGTGGAGACCACCTCGGGCGACGTCGTCCAGGTGGCCACGTCGTCGGGCACGAAGGTAACGGCCAGCGAGACCATCCCGGTCAAGAGCCTGACGCCCGGCGAGACGGTCATCGTCGAAGGCAGCAAGAACTCCAGCGGCGCCATCGCCGCCACCAGCATCAGCCAGACAACTCTCGGCGCCGGCGGCTTCGGCGGCTAGCCTCTCACGACCATGCAGGAGACCACATGAACGGTCGCCGTTTCCTCACCCCCGCGACGCTTACCCGTGTCGCGCTGCCCGCATTGGCGGCGGCGCTGCTGCTGTCCGGTTGCGGCGGCAGCAGCAGCGCCGGGGCGGGCTCGACCACGAGCCCAAGCGCCACCTCGTCCACCAAGCTGAGCGCGTTCCAGAGCTGCCTGAAGCAGCACGGCGTCACGATCGCGGCCGGGGCGTTCGGCGGCCGGCCCGGCGCGTCCTTCTCGCCCGGCGCGTCCTTCTCGCCCGGCGCCCGCCCGACCGCCTTCCCGTCCGGGTCGCCCTTCCCGCGCGGGTCCTTCACCGCCAACCCCAAGGACTCGGCCGCGTTCAAGGCGTGCGCCAAGTACGAGCCGGCCGGCTTCGGCGGCGGTTTCGCTGGCCGCGGGATCAGCGCCTCTGCGCTGGCCGCGTTCAAGAGCTGCCTGACCCAGAACGGCGTCAAGGTCACCGGCAAGACCGCTGCCCAGATCCTGGGCGAGCTCCGCAACGCGACCGGCAAGACCGCGGCCGCGGTCAAGACCTGCCGGGTGCTGATCCAGCCTGCCGCCACGGCGAGCCCCAGCCCGAGCCCCAGCAGCTAACCCGAGCCCGAGCAGCTAACCAGAGGCCGAGCAGCTAACCAGAGCCCGAGCAGCTAACCCGAGGCCGAGCAGCTGACCGGCACCCCGGCGTTCCCGGTACGGGGCGCCGGCCGGTCAGATAGCCTGGGAACCGGCGGAGGGGCTCGCCCGAAAACGCGCTGGTGCCAACGGTCCCTGGATGAGCAGGGAAGGGCACCGTGGACGTCGAGGTAGTAGTCGAGATACCGCAAGGCTCGCGGAACAAGTACGAGCTGGATCACGCTTCCGGCCAGATCCGCCTGGACCGGATGCTGTTCACCTCAACCCGCTATCCGCTGGACTACGGGTTCATCCCGGACACGCTCGCCGAGGACGGCGACCCTCTCGACGCCATGGTCATGCTGGACGAGCCGACCTTTCCTGGCTGCTACGTCCTGGCCCGGCCGGTGGCGGTGTTCTGGATGGCCGACGAGAACGGGCCCGACGCCAAGATCCTCACCGTCCCCGCCCGCGACCAGCGGTTCGGCGCCGTACGGGACCTCGCCGACGTGCCGCCTCATCTGATCGCGGAGATCGCGCACTTCTTCGACATCTACAAGGAGCTGGAACCGGGCAAGAGCACCGACGTCCGCGGCTGGCAGGACCGGGTCAGCGCCGAACAGGTCATCGACGCGGCCCGCGCCCGCGCCTCCCGCCCGGCGTCCGAGGTGTCCCCTCCGGATCGCCCCTTTCGGGGTCGGCCGCACGGCTCGGGTAGCGGCGATGCACGCCGCTGACGCCCTGCGCGCCCGCGGCATCGCCGCGGCCCCGCTGTTCAAGCCCGGGCAGGGCGGCTGGATCGTGCGGACGTATCCCGGCGGCATCAAGCGCAGGTGAGCGCACCGGCGCGTGCCCTCAGGGCCGCTAGGAACGCCTCTCCGGCGATGAAGTTCGTGCTCATGGTGGGGGTCATGAGCTTCTTCGCGGACTTCACCTACGAGGGCTCGCGCAGCATCACCGGCCCGTACCTCGGGCTGCTCGGGGCGGGCGCGTTCACGATCAGCGTGGTCAGCGGCGCCGGGGAGTTCATCGGGTACAACATCCGGCTGTTCTCCGGGCGAAGCTCGGATCGGACCGGCAAGTACTGGCCGATCACGATCGGCGGCTACATCTTGCAGATGGCGGTGGTGCCGCTGCTGGCCCTGGCCGGGAGCTGGCAGTGGGCCGCGGTGCTGATCATCGCCGAGCGGATCGGGAAAGGCATCAGAAACCCGCCGCGGGACGCGATGCTCTCCCATGCCGCCAAGGACATCGGCTACGGGCGGGCGTTCGGGATCCACGAGGCGCTGGACCAGTTCGGCGCGATGTTCGGCCCGCTGCTTGTCGCGCTGGTGCTCGCGGTCGGCCACCACGACTACAGGGTGGCGTTCGCGGCGCTGGCGGCGCCGGCCGCGATCATGCTGTCGCTGCTTGCGGTCGCGCGCGTGGTGTATCCACGCCCGCAGGACCTGGCGTCCGCTCCGGCGCAGGTGAGCACGCACGGGCTGCCCCGGGTGTTCTGGATCTACGCGGCCGGCGCGGCGCTGGCCGCCGCCGGGTTCGCCGACTTCCCGCTGATCGCCTACCACTTCCAGGATGCGGGGAAGGTGTCCCCGGTGCTGACGCCGGTGTTCTACGCGGTCGCGATGGCGGTCAGCGGGACCGGGTCGCTGGTCCTGGGTAAGGTCTTCGACCGCGCCGGGATCGGCGTGCTGATCCCGCTGACGATCGTCACGGCGGTGTACGCACCGCTGGTGTTCCTCGGCGGGTTCTGGACAATCCTGGCCGGGGCGGCGCTGTGGGGCCTGGGCATGGGCGTGCAGGAATCGCTGATCCCGGCGGCGGTGGCGCCGATGGTCGCCGCGGATCGGCGCGCCTCCGCGTACGGCCTGTTCACCGGCATATACGGAACGGCCTGGGTGGCCGGAAGCGTCGTGATCGGCATTCTGGCCGTCGTCTCGGTCGCCGGCCTCGTCGCGTTCTGCATGGCCTGCGAGCTGGCCGCGATCCCGCTGATCTGGATCGTGCGCCAGAAACAGCAACGAAAGGGGCGGCCGAGGGCGGCTGCCATGACAGGAGAGGAACCATGATGGCGGGCTTTGATGTCGCGGCCGTGTCCGCGCTGGAGATCCTGGACTCACGCGGGCGGCCCACGCTGGCGGTCACCGCCCGGCTGGGCGACGGGACCACGGCCAGTGCCGGGGTGCCGTCCGGCGCCTCCACCGGCTCCAGGGAAGCCGTGGAACGCCGGGACGGCGACAAGGCCAGGTACGAGGGCCGGGGCGTGCTCGGCGCGGCAGCGGCGGTGAACACGGAGATCGACGCGCTGCTGCGCTCCCGGCCCTGGGCCTCGCTGGCCGAGGTGGACCGGGCGATGATCGAGCTCGACGGCACCGCGAACAAGAGCAGGCTCGGCGCGAACGCGACGGTAGGGGTCTCGATGGCGCTGGCCCGCGCTCTGGCGGCCGCGGCGGAGGTCCCGCTGTGGCGGTCGCTCGTCCCGGACGGCGTGCCGCCGTCGCTGCCCGTGCCGCACTTCAACGTGCTCAACGGCGGCGTGCACGCACCGAACGCCCTGGACTTCCAGGAATTCATGATCGCCCCGGTGGGCGCGCCGTCGCTGGCCGAGGCGGTCCGGGCAGGGGCAGAGGTCTACGCTGCGCTGCGCCGCCAGCTGGCCGACCGCAAGCTGTCGACCGGGCTGGGTGACGAGGGCGGGTTTGCCCCCGAGGTCACCGAGCCCGAGGAGGTGCTCGGCCTGCTGGTGCAGGCGATCGGGGACGCGGGTTACCAGGCAGGCGCCCAGGGGGTGTCGATCGCGCTTGACCCGGCGGCCTCGGAGTTCCGCCAGCCCGGCGGCGCTTACCGGGTGGCCGGGGAAGCGCTGGACAGCGGGCAGATGATCGACAGGTACGCCGCCATCACGCAGCGGTTCCCCGTGCACCTGATCGAGGACGGTCTCGGCGAGGACGACGAGGACGGCTGGATCGCGCTCACGCAGCGGCTCGGCACCACGACCGAGCTTGTCGGCGACGACATCTTCTGTACCAACCCGGCCATCATCGCCAGGGCAATCGACCGTGGCATCGGCAACGCGTCGCTGATCAAGCTGAACCAGATCGGCACGGTGACCGAGACGCTTGAGGCGATGGCGATCTGCCGCGCGGCCGGGTATCGCCAGTTCGTCTCCCACCGGTCGGGGGAGACGGACGACACGTTCATCGCCGACCTGGCGGTCGGCACCGGCTGCGGGCACCTGAAGTCCGGCGCACCGGCCCGCGGTGAGCGGGTCGCCAAGTACAACCGGCTGCTGGAGATCGCCGCGGCCAACCCCGGCCTGCGGTACGGAATGCCATGACGGGATCGCGTTAGCCGGCCGGGACGAGCGGCGGCGTCTGGCCGCCGCTGCGGTCATGCGTGGCCGGAGGTGAGCTAGTTGCGGGCACCGGGTTGGCGCAGACCACCGGCCACGCCGTCGTGCACCTGCCCGCCTGGCCGCCGCCGGCGCTCAGGGCCACCCCGACCGCGATCAGTCCGGCCGTTATCGTCACCCACAGCAGCAGCGCCATCCACCGGAATCCCAGGCGCTGCCACATCGCGCGTACGATCCGGCTGGCGAGGCCTCGGCGAGAGCGCTGCCTTCGGTGCGGACGATACGTGGGCCGCCGCAGGCCCGTCCGCACCTTCTCCAGCGCCGGCATCTCCTCGCCGGTCGCCAGTTCGGTGAAGCTGGCCAGCAGCTGGGTCAGCCCGGGATCTGAGCCGGTAAGCTCGTCCCTGATCGAATCCAGGGCCTGCTGCTCCCATGCACTGAGGCTCATGACGCTTCCTCCATCGCGCCGCCGTGACCTTGATCGGTTACGGCGCCATGGAGCACGGCTGGCCCGATTGACCTGCCCGGAACCCCACATCACCACGAAGGCCTCCGCCTGCGCGCAGCATCCATGACGCCGAAACAGGTAGAGGCCATCAGCCCGAAATGAGGATCCGGGTGTTTACGCGAGCCTCATCGCGTGATGTCTCCAGGATATACCAGCCCAAGCGGGACCCGCCGCTGCCGTCGCAGCGCCCGCGACACCCCGGCGGCCGCGCCGCCCGGGCGGCCGCGCACTAGCCTAGGGAACGTGCTTCGTCTGCTGGATACCCGCACCGATTCGTACGCCGAGGTCAGGTCGGGCCGCCGTGGGCTGCTGCGGGTGTGCGCGCAGGTGCCGGAAGCGGCCGGGGGATCAGACCTGGCCGGGTTGCGTGTCCTGCTCGTCGCCGACCTGCTGGCCAGGACGGCCGAGCTGCGCGACTGGCAGGTACTGACCGCGCTGGCGGGCCAGGACCCCGCGCGGCTAGCGGCCCTGGAGCGCGCCGCCGATGCGCTCAACATCCACCCGCCGGCGGTGCGCGCCGGCCCGGGCGAGGCCCCGGCGTCGCTGGGCGGCCCGCTGGACGTGCACCTGATCGGCGACGATGCCGGCTCCGGCGGCGACCAGGACGGACTCGTCGTGCGGATAGGCCCGGTTCGCCCGCGCGAGGCGGACCCGCTTGGCGAGTCGGCGGCCGGCCAGCCGGACCCGCTCGCGATCCGGCTCGCCATGCTGTCCTTCCCGTATCACCGGCCGGCCGACCTCGCCGGGGACGTGCTGGACCAGGCACGCCAGACGCTCGCCCGCTGGCGTCACCGGGTCGCCGAATGGGCGCAGTCGCCGTCCCGGCCGGCGCCGGCACTTATCGCAGACCGGCTCAAGGCCGCCTTCGACGATCTCGATACCCCGGCGGCGCTCGCTCTGCTGCGAAGCCTCGAGCCCGACGACGACGTACCGGCCGGGGCCAGGTTCGAGACCTTCGCCTATGCCGACCGCATCCTGGGCGTGGACCTGGTCCGCGACATAGGACGGGCGGGCGGCTGATCGCGGCGCCGGTGCACCGTAGCGCTAGAATGAAGGCGGTGACTCAGTTCACCCGGCGGTGGACCCCGCTGGGTCTGCGCGGGCATCGAGCCGCGCAGATCTGCCGGATGGCCGATGGGTCCTGCTCTCCGAACGCGGGAGGTAGGACCGAATGTCGGCATCAGTGTCACGGCCCTTGCCGCAGGCCGGGCGGCCCGGGCGACTGTGGTGGCTGCCGCCGGGCGGCTACGGCAACGGCCTGGACGACGAGGCGTGGGCCCCGGTCCTCGAGGTCAGTCAGCGGATCGTGTCGGCGTTGCTCGCCCTCCTTTACGAGGCCGGCGTGCCCGCGTACGCGGCGCCGGCCCGCTCCGCCGCGGCCCGGCTGCGGGACCATACCGGGCGGCCGGAGAGTTACCGGCTGTGGGTCGGCGCCAGCCACTACGGTTCGGCGGAAACTGCCCTGGTTGTCGTGATGCCGTACCTGGCGCGCGAGGCCGCACGGCAGGCCGACAGCGCATGGCGCTGATGCCGGCCAGGCGGCTTGCCGGCGCGGCGGCGTTCGCAGCCCTGGCGCTGCTCGCCTGGCGGATCGGCGGCGAGAACCGCTTCGCGCGCGCCGACCGGGCCGCGTTCGAGATCGTCAGGGCGCGCCGGAGCCGGGCGGGCATCGTGGTCGCCCACGCGGTCAGCTCCCTCGCCGAGCCCGAGGTGGTCTACCCGCTGCTCGGCGCCGCCGGCGTCGCCGCGGCGCCGCGGATCGGCTGGTGGCGGGCATGTGCGCCGTGCCTGGTGGTGGCGAGCGGAGCCTTCGCCAGGCGCAGGCTGTCGCGGGTGATCGCGAGGCCGCGCCCGCCGGAGGAAGCCTGGCTGACCGTGCCCGAGGGATTCAGCCTGCCGTCCAAGCACACCACCCTCGCCGCGTTGGCGATCGGCGCCGGCATGCGCGCCTCCAGCGCCTCCAGAGGCTCCAGTGCCTCCAGCCGGCCCGGCGCGGCCGACCGGGCATGGCCGCTGCTGGCCGCGGCCATCGTCGGGACCAGCCGCGTCTACCTGGGCGTGCACTGGCCCGCCGACGTGATCGCCGGCTGGCTGTTCGCCGAGGGATGGCTCCGCCTGACCGATCCCGGCACCGGTCCCGGCACCGGTCCCAGCATCGATCCCGGCATCAGACCCAGCATCGATGTCGGCGTTGATCCCAGCGGGCGCGAGGCGACCTGAGGCCGACGGACTAGACGGACCACCCGGCCGGGCATCCGTCCGGCCAGGCGAACGACCGCACCGGCATACGGAAAGACGACCGCACCCGCATACGGAAAGGGGTACTCATGGACCAGCCCGCTGTCGCCGACGTGCGCTGCTCGGCCGTGGTCTTCCGTGACCACAAGGTTCTCCTGGTCCGCCGGGCCCGTGACGGCGGCGACGACTGGGTGCTGCCAGGAGGCACGCCGCGGCAGGGCGAGAGCATGGCCAGCTGTGCCCGGCGGGAAACGCTGGAGGAGACCGGGCTGGCGGTCGAGGCCACCAGGATCGCGTTCGTCGTCGAAAGCAGTGGGCCGCGTGCCGGGCTGCACACGGTGGACCTTGTCTTCCTCGCCACCCCGTCGGTGCCAGGGCAGCTGCTCAAGTCGGGGGAAAATAACCTCTTCGCCGCATTCGTCCCGCTCGACCTGCTGCACGAGATCGATCTGCGCCCGCCGGTGGCCGGGCACCTGCGCGGCCTGCACGCCGGCCGCGCGCGTACCGCTGCCTACCTGGGCAATCTGTGGCGTCCGCGCGGTACCGCGGTCGCCGACGGTGCCAGCTGAACGCGGGCGGACTGGGTGAAGGTCCGCCCGCGCGTCATAAGGGCGCCGGTGCTACCTGATCGGCGCGGGACCGAACGGGAGGAGTTTGCGGCCGAACGTGGACTCGATGATGTCCCCGGCCGCGTGGTACCAGGCCAGCACCGCGAAGACGAGCACCACCCAGCCGCCCGCCTTGGTGATGTTGGCCTGGTTGGCGCCCGCGCCGATCGACAGCAGCACGAGCCCGACGAAGATCAGCCAGATGATCACCGTCAGCACCAGGTCGGTGCGCAGCGAGGCAACCGCGAGGTAGAAGGTGACCACCGCGAACACGGCAAGGAACAGGCTCGTCGCCGAGCCGAGCTGAGCGACCGGCACACCGCCCACGTAGATAGTTTCAAACGCGCCGAACATCACCCAGAACGGCCCGTAGGTGCCGAACACCGCACCGCCGAACAGGTTGCCGCGGGCGAACTCCAAGATCGCGACGATGATCTGCACCAGGCCGCCGAAGAAGAACGCCGCGGGCAGCACGATCGGAATTCCCTTGGCGTTCAGCTCCCCGGTCTGGAACATGCCGAGCATGAACGAGGTGGTGGCGAACGCGGTCACCGCCCACGGCGCCGGATTGGCCATCCCGCCTGGGGCGGCGGGCGCCGGTGCCTGCCGGTCCTGGGTCGAATGCTGTCCTACCGCATCCGATGCCGTCATAGTGCATTCTCCTCTGTTATCTCGTGCGGTGCCGGCCGCGCGGTTTGCCCGGCCGGGACATGCTGGATCTCAGAGGCGATGAGGCCGTCCTCGCGCAGTTCGGCCGTCGGCGGCGGGAGCGCCGTGACGGCCTCGCCGATGCCGGCGGGCTCGTCACAGAAGGCGGCGCAGAAGGCACGCTGCGCGACGGCAATGCCACCAGGCGTGCCAACAAGCCGGGTGTGACGGTCCTGCATAAAAAAGGCGGCCTCCCGCCCGCTAGGGCAGGGACCGTTGGCGATGACCGCGCTTAACGGCGGGCCCCTCCGCCGCACCCACTCACAGGATGGCATGCTGCCGCGAGCCAGTAAAGCGCGCCGGCCGGTGCCCCGACGAGCGGCGCCATCACGGCGACGAGCGGTAACGTGGGGGTCAAGGCGGAGGGGCCCGCCTGATTCGCGGAGGATGCCCGCCAACGGTCCCTGCCAGGTTCGCGCCGACGGCAGGGAGGACCGGATGGCGAAGGTGACCGACGACGAGGTGCTGCTGCTGTGGCGGGCGCTGATGACCTACCGCTCGGGTCCGAGGCCGGCCTGCCGGGCACAGGGCAAGCCGCCGCGCAGCCCGTGCCCGCTGCACGCCGCGTGCCCGCGCTGGAGCGGGCCGGACGACTACCTGGCGGTCATGGACGAGACGCCGGAACAGACCGAAGCCAGGCGTGCCCCCTGGCCCTGCAGCAGGCTGGCGGACCTGCTGTCCCCCGAGCTGAGGAACATCGGCCCCGGCCGGTCCTTATGCCCTGCCGCAGGCACGGGCCAGGGCTTGCGCCGCGGCCTCGGCGCTGTGGTGGTAGCCCGCCAGCGGCATCTGCATCAGGGGCACCGCCACCCAGCGTTCACCGCGTGTGCGCGGTCCCTCTCGCCGTACGTGGCCCAGGTGCTCTCCGTCGTAGGTCACCAGGTAGATCGCGTCGGAAGCCGGCAGCAGCGGCGCGGCGGCCAGGCCGCGGGTAAGGGCCAGCCTGGCCAGCACCGCCTCTTCCCATACCCGCCACTGGGTGAGGTACAGGACACGCTCGGCTCTGGGGATTACCTCGCCGTTGTTGACATTCATGCGCATGCATGCCTCCTCCTGTCCTCCGACAGGGACCGTTGGCACTGCTGCACTCGACGGCGGGCCCCTCCGCCCGCGTCCACGCTACCAGGCTGGCGACGCGACAGGCAGCCGCCGGGCCGGCTGAGCTGGGCGATCCGCCGACCCGCCGCCGCCGCGGATGTTCAACAGAATTCGGCCGAACGAGAGGTGGTTCGCGGCACTCGCCCGCGCCCGCGGACCAGGGCCGAATCCGGGTTGGTTCGCGGCGGCGGCCAGCCGGGACGCGGCAGCGAGGCTCTGGCACAATGGATGGGCATGGGTGATGGGGCTCACCCTGGTTTCGCGGCCGCGTGCGCGGCCCGCTGACGGTCCCTGGCCACGACCCGGAGGTCGAATGCCGTCAGCACCGTCGCCCGAACCCGCCGATCCTGATCCGCGCCAGCCCGGCCCGGCGGAGTCGGCAGCGCCCGGCGGACGGCTGAACGGGCTGAGGACCTACCGGGACCGCCGTCTCGAGCTCGGCGACATGATCCGGGCGGCGCTGTACGTGGCGCGCGCGTCCGAGGATCAGCTGGCCGAGAAGCGGGCGAGGGAACTGCTGGCGCGGCTGGCCGCCGACACGTTCAAGCTCGCCGTCGTGGGCCAGTTCAGCCGGGGGAAGACCACGCTGATGAACGCGCTGCTCGGCGGCCCCTACCTGCCGATGGGCGCGCTGCCGATGACCTCGGTGATCACCACGGTCCGGTTCGGCAGCAGGCCCCGCGCGACCGTGCACCGCCGGGCATCGCCGCTGCCCGTGGAGGTGCCGCTGACCGAGGTGGCCGGCTTCGTGGCGCAGGCCAGCGCCAGGCGCGCGGAGCTGCAGGTGGTGTCGGTCCAGGTCGAGATCCCTGCGGAGATCCTGCGGCTCGGGTTCGAGTTCGTCGACACTCCAGGTGTCGGGTCGGCGATCGAGATCAACACCGCGACCACCAGGCAGTTCCTGCCCGAGGCGGACGCGGTGATATTCGTTACCGGCTTGGACTCGCCGCTGACCGAGGCCGAGGTCGATTTCCTGGCCGACGCGGCCAGGCATGTCGGCCGGTTGTTCCTCGTGCTCAACAAGCGCGACCTGGTCTCCGGCAATGACGTCGCGGCGGCGATGGAGTTCGTCCGCCGCCGCTTGCGCGATGACCTGGGAATCGACGAGCCCCGCTTGTTCGCCTTGTCGGCACGCGACGCGCTGGAGGCGGTCGTCCAAGGAGATAGCGGGCGATTGTCGGGCAGCGGTGTGGAGCAGCTTCGCGCCACGTTGGATGAGTTCCTGACCACGGGCAAGACGCGTGTGTTCCTTGGCAATATCGCCGACCGCGCCGCCCGGCTCGTTTCCGGCCAGCGGCGTGACCTGCGGCTCGGTCGGCTCCGCCTTGACGGCGGGCCCGACCCTTCAGCGGTGCTCGCCGCCTTCGACACGCGCATGGCCGAACTCGGCAGGCAGCTCAGCGCCGCGGCGGGCACGATCGCCGACCGAGTCGACACCGGCTTGCCGCAGTTGCTCGCCGCTCGGAGCCCTGCCTGGCAGACGGGTTTGCGGGAGCTGATCGAGCCGCGCGCCGACGAAGCACTGGGCGCCGTCGGCGACGGCACCGTCCGCAGCGTCCTAGCGGACGCCCAGAGCAAGCTCGAGGAAGCCGGGCGTGACGTCGTCGGTGGCTGGCTGCACCGACGGGTGGGTGAGGCGCACGAACTGCTCACCGGCTTGGCGGCCGGCGAGATCGGCGAGTTGCTTGAGATGTCGCGCTCGCCCGGCGTAATTGGCGCCGGGATGGCCGACCTGGCTTGTGTCGATGACCGTCGCGAGGCGGCAGGCTGGTCATCAGAAGACCTTCCCGGTCTCGCGGTCACGGTCCCAGAGTGGGCGGTCCCGGTGCAGATGCCGAGGCGGTCCCGCCGCAAGGCCGATACCGCCGACGTGGAGGTTCGGCGCCACCTACAGGACGCGCTCCGCGCCGCGATCGTCGCATTTGAGGAACGTGCGCGTGCCGCCTTCCAGGCAGCGGCGAGGGACTGGGCCAGGAGGCTGGATGAACTGGCTGGTCGGCAGATCCGCGAGGCGGCCGAGCGTTTCCGCCACTTGCTGCAGACAGTGCCACGCGATGAGGATCTCGTGGCGCTTGACGACCTCGCCGCCCGGCTGGCCGACTTCCAGGAGGCTCTGGGCGCCGCGGAGCCACGCCACCCCGGCGTTATCGCCGACACTGAACCGCCGTCGGTCGCCAGCCCGTCGGTCGCCAGCCCGTCGGCTGACAGCTGCATCGTTTGCTCACGGATGCAGGCGACGCTTGTCGACTACCTTCGGCGGAGCCAGTTCCGCCTCGCCACTCGCGAGGATGACCAGGAACGGCACGCACTGACGGGCGGGTTCTGCCCGCTGCACACCTGGCAGTATGCGGCCATCGCCTCCCCGCTGGGCATTTCCGCCGGCTACCCAAAGCTAGCCGCCGCCGTGGCCGACGCGCTGGACTCCGTCAGCAGGCGAGAAGGGACCGTCGCGGACCTGGCCGGCCGCGTGGCCGCCGTTGCGCCGCAGTCCGGCACCTGCCCCCTGTGCGCGGCGCTGGCCGATCGCGAACGCGAAGCGCTCAGCGACGCCGTCGGACAGGCGCCAGCCGCGGCGGCGTTGTGCCTACGGCACCTGGCACTGGCGCTCGGGGAGGGCACTCCGCCAGATACCGGGCGGGCGATGATCCGCGCTCTGGCCGCAGCGCTGCGCCGCGCTGGCGATGACATGCGCGCCTACGCTCTCAAGCGCGAGGCGCTGCACAGCGGGTTGGTGACCGAGGAGGAATCGCGTGCTCATCTTGGCGCCCTCCGCCTCCTCGCCGGCCTGCCCGCGCTCACCCAGACCTGGGCCGACGCCGAGGCCTGACGGCCGGAGCAGGCCAGGTTCTCGCTGGACTCGGCGCGCCACGCGGCCGTATCGTCAGGTAGTGGCGTGTGCCACCCGGCGATGGATCTCGCCGGGAACGTGCCCGTGTCCGCTGGCGCGCTCGCTTGCCGTACGGCCGATGGGTCCTGCTGGCCCAGTTTGTGGTGAGGCAGGAGGCACGGCCGTGCAGTCCAATGTGTCGTCATCGATGATCCGGGCCGCTGGCGGGGTGTTGTGGAGATCGTCGGACGGCGGTGCTGTTGAGGTGGCACTGGTGCACCGACCGCGGTACGACGATTGGTCGCTGCCGAAGGGGAAGCTTCGCCGTGGTGAGCATCCGGTGGTCACCGCCTGCCGGGAGGTGACCGAGGAGACCGGGATCCAGGCGACGGCCGGGAAGCGGCTGGACATCGGACACTACGCCACTCCCGGCGGGCCCAAGACCGTCGAGTACTGGGCGATGCAGGGCACAGACGGCTCGTTCACGCCCACGGCGGAAGTGGACCGGCTGGCGTGGCTGCCGATGGCTGACGCTCGATGGCGGCTTCGCTATCGGCGCGACCTGCACGCGATCGACGCGCTTGAGGCGCTCGCGAACACCGCCCTGCCCACTGCGGCGGTCCTGCTTGTACGTAACGCCCGCGCCGTGTCCAACGGACGACGAGAGGGCGCCGAAGGCGACCGTCCGCTGGGCGTCGAGGGACAGGCACAGGCCACGGCCCTGCGCCAGACGCTGCCCGCCTTCGGGCCGTCCCGGCTGCTCTCAGCGTGCGAGGCCCGTTTCGTGGACACGATGCAACCGCTCGGTGCGGAGCTCGGGCTTCCCGTCGAGACCGAGCCGGTCTTCGGCGAAGCGAACTATGCCGCCCGTCCCGGGGACGGCCTGACCCGGATCCTTGAGCTTACGGACGCCGGCGGTAGCACGGCCGTGTGCGCACCCGGCGCCGTGATCCGGCACCTGCTCGCTACCCTCGCCGAGGAAGCGGGCCTGGATATGAGGGAATATCCGGCGGTGAAGGGAAGCGTGTGGGCCTTGTTCTTCTCCGCTGGCCGGCTCGCGGCGGCAGACTACTACCCGGCTTTCAGCAGCCCGCGGCCGTGATATGACGGACGCCGCGGGTCGCCATCTGGTACTGCTGCGGCATGCCAAATCGGCGTGGCCCGACGTGCCAGACCACGACAGGCCGCTGGCCCGCCGGGGCAGGAGGGCTGCGCCCGTCATGGGGCGCTGGCTGCGTGCGGTCGGTCTCGTGCCGGACCAGGTCGTGTGCTCCACTGCCCGCCGGGCTCGCGAAACATGGCAGCTCGCGCAGGCCGGACTCGAGGCGACCCCGGCGGTCAGCTTCGACACCCGCGTATACGAGGCGTCCGCAATGCAGCTTCTTGACCTGGTCCGCGGTGCATACCCGGATGCGAGGACCCTGCTGATCGTGGGCCATGATCCCGCGGTACCGGAACTTGCGCTCGCGCTGGCGACGCCACCCCGGCTTGCCGACACGGGTGCCGTGAGTGACACCGCTGGCGTGTTCGAGCGCATGCGAGCCAAGTTCCCCACCGCTGCCATCGCGGTCCTTGAGTTCACCGGAACCTGGGAGGAGATCGTGCCGGGTTCGGCGCGGCTGACTCATTTCGTGACACCCCGCGACCTGGGGACATCCGCGAATCCGTGAAGCGGTCGGCCCGGCCGAAGCACTGACCCGTCAGGGCTCGCCTGGGTTGACGTATGGGATCAGGATCGCAGTGATGTTGTCGGCGCCGCCGGCCTGGACCGCGAACTGCACCATGTCGACCGCGGCGGAAAGCGGGTCGTTCAGCGCCTTGGGCAGGGCGAGTCTGGCCAGGTCCCCGGCCTCGGGCAGGTAGTTCCACAGCCCATCGGAGCACAGCAGCAGGATCCCGGCTCCCGGCGGAGAGTACTGCTCTACGTGCGGTGCGCGCCCGGGGTCCCCGTCGAGCACGGCATCTCCGCCGAGCCAGCGGGTCAGCACGTGCGCGTGCGGCGAGGCCATGGCCACGGCCTCGGTGACCAGGCCTGCCTCGACCATTCCCCCGGCTACCGAATCGTCGCGGGTGAGCAGGCGGGACTCCGATTCCGGCTGAGTCAGCCAGTAGGCGCGGCTGTCGCCAAGCCAGCACAAGGTGATCAGGCCGGGGGCCGCCACGGAGGAGACGAAGGTCGTCGCCGAGGTGTCGCGCGAGGGCTCGTCCAGCTGGGCCACCGATTCACGACCGGCCGTGACCGCGACCCGTGAGGCCTGGATCAGGTCCCTGCCCTCCCGGACGGCCGCCAGCAGGACCGGCAGCGCCGCCTGCGCGGCTACGCGTGACGCCTCGTCGGGCCGTGGCGAGGACGAGACGCCGTCGCAGACCACGGCCACCACCACGGGGCCATCGGGTGTCATCTCAGCGGCCAGGGCCATGGCGTCCTCGTTGCGGCGATGCCGCAGGCCCCGGTCACTGACTCCGGCGCCATTGCCGAGATCGATCTCGGCGTGGTCGCGCGAGGGCGGCAGGTTGATCGTGTGCATTCGTTAGCTCCTCGCTTAACGTCCTCGTACCAGCGCTGTGTACGTCCGGTAGGGACCGTTGGCGGCGGTGCCGCGTTGGTGCCGCCCGCGAAGTGGCGAGTGCTTGCGCGGCGAGCCCCTCCACCGCGTTGACACCAGGATAGGCGTCGGGCCACGGTGGTTACCACCGCAGTGACGGCGACCAGAAATGAGCATGTAGAACCGCCGGCGACCACCACCCACCAGGCCCAGCCATATTCGGTCGGTCGCGAACCAGCCGACCGGGATTCGCGCCCCCAGCGTGATCTGGTGGTGCCGGGACGTGCCTCCTGAGAGGTGATCGATGAGCAGAGCGCTGAGCAATGGTCATAAACCAGCGGGTACAACCAGGTCAGTGGCCGGGCTCCGGCTATGAAGGCGCTGACCCTGCGGCAGCCGTGGGCCTGGGCGGTGATATACGGTGGCAAAGACGTCGAGAACCGGCGGTGGAGAACCGCCTACCGCGGTCCGCTGCTGATTCATGCCGGCCAGAGCGCCGATCCTGATCCTGAGGCTTCCGCCCGGCTTCTATGGACAATGGCCGACCCCGAAGCCTTCGGGCAGCCGCGAACGGCATGGCGGGCGCGGGGAGCGATCATCGGCGTTGTTTACCTGGTCGATGTCCTGACCGATTCGCCCAGCCGCTGGGCCTCGGCAGGGAGGTATCACTGGATGTTCGAGTTTCCGGCACCCGTTGACCCTCTCATCCCCTGCCGGGGGCGCCCCGGCCTGTGGGTCCCGCCCGCGGCCGTGGCAGAGAGACTGACCGGGGTCATCTGACCGGCCCCGCCGCGTTCGCCGCCATTCATCCGCCACGCGGGTACGGCTCCTCGGGCGCCGTCAACCAGTGCCGTGGCTGGTAACGTTCGCCCCGCGAATCGCTCCTGCCGCAGCCGCCCCATCCCCTCTGCCGCACCTGTCCCTGCCGCCGGGGACCGGCATGATCGTGGGACAGTACTTGCCCTATAACGGCAGTAAAGACCCACGATAATGAAAACGCGGTCTAATCAGGGCAGGAGGAGAGGGGGTCGGCGTGGATGGCCCCCGCCGCAGCGGCCCCGCAGGCCCCGCCCCACGCAGCGGTACCACAGACCCCACCCCACGCGGCAGTCCCGCAGACCCCACCCCGCGCAATAATCGGTTGATACGGCGCTAGGCAGCCGGCCCGTAGTACATCACGTTGTC
>JASHTQ010000640.1 GCA_030040475.1 Streptosporangiaceae bacterium | reverse complement strand
CCCGGCGCGTCCAGCATGGTCTCGGTGAGGTCCTTGACGAGCCTGCGCAGCTCGGCGTCGAAGTCGCGGACCGGCTCGGCCGGCGTGCGCAGCACCGGGTCACCGAACAGACGGATCGGCTTGACGCTCACGAAGGTTCCCTCCTGCACGTGACGGCGGACGCCCGCGCACCGCGGGATTCCGCTCGAACTTAAAGTCTAGCTGTCAGGCCACCTCGGCCGGGTCGAGCTGGACCCGGACGCCGCCGCCGTCCTTGCGCGCGCTGCGGACCGCCTGGGCCGCGTGCAGCGCCTGCGCCAGCTCGGCACCTGCTGACCTGGGTACCCTGATCAGCGCGCGTTCCTGGGGGTCGGCATCGCCCGAGGCCGCCGCGGGCTCGACCGGAACCGGTCCGAGCACCTCGGCGCCGGGCGGGAGGCTGGCCGCAGACAACAACTCCGCGACCGCGGCGGATGTTCCGCTGACGGCGGCCATCCGCACCGCGGGAGGGAAGCCGAGCTCGGCCCGTTCGGCCAGCTCACGTTCGGCGAAATGGACCGGGTCCCACCGGACAAGCGCCTGTACGGCCGGCAGCGTCGCCTCGGCAAGCACCACGACCTGCCCGCCCGGCCGCACCAGGGCGGCGGCGTTCAGCCACCGGCGCACGGCCTCCTCCGCGGCACGCAGGCTGGGGCGCCCGAGCAGCGCCCAGCCGTCCAGCAGGAGCGCGCCGGCGTACGCCTGCGCGGCGACCGGCTCGGCCCCGGGGGTGGCGATGACGAGCGCGGGTGAGCCGGGCACCGTGGCCAGCACGTGCTGTCCGCCGGAGGTCCGTACCGGCACCCCGGGGAACGCGCGGCCCAGTTCTTCCGCGGTGCGCGCCGCGCCGGTAACCAGCGCGCGCAGGCGATCGGATCCGCACCGCGAGCAGCTCCAGTCGGCCGCGAGCGCGCCGCACCATTGGCAGCCTGGCACCTCGCCAGACCCGCCGATCTGCAACGGCCCGCCGCAGACCGCGCACCTGGCCTGGGCCCGGCACCGGCCGCAGGCGATCGCCGCCAGGTAGCCGCGCCTGGGCACCTGGACGAGGACCGGCCCGTCGGCCAGCGCGCCGCGGGCGGTGCGCAGCGCGAGGCTGGGCAGGCGGGCGGTCATCGCGGCGGCATCCCTGGCGAGCTCGGCCTCGTCGGGCGCCGCCCGGACTCGCGGCGCGGCCTGACGCACCGCGTCCTGGCGGCCGGTCAGCGGCCGCGCCCATCCCGCCTCGACAAGCTGGGTGAGCTCCGCGGTGCGGGCGAAGCCGCCGATCAGGGCGGCCGCGCCTGCCCGGTGCGCGCGCAGGGCCAGCACCTCGCGTGCGTTCGGGTACGGCGCGCGGGGCTCGGCGTGCAGGTCGTCGCCGTCGTCCCAGAGCACTACCAGGCCGAGCTGGCAGACCGGCGCGAACGTGGCCGCCCTGGTGCCCGCCACCACCCTGACCTCGCCCCGCAGCGCGGCCAGCCAGCGGCGGTAGCGCTCGGCGGGACCGAGATCCGCGGTCAGGCAGACGTGCGGCACGATGGCCAGCGCCGCGTCGACGCGGGCCAGGTCGCGGGCATCGGGCACGACGATGACCACGCCGCGTCCGGCCGCGGCCGCGGCCGCGGCCGCGGCGGCGATCTCGGCCGGCCATTCGGGACCTGGCAGGGCCGACCAGGCAGCCCGTACCGGGCGGCCCTCGGCCAGCGCGGCCAGGAACGCCTCCCCTGCGGTGTACCGCACCCACGAGCCGGGATCCGGCCGCGCCGGCACCGCGCGTCCGGCGCCAGCCCGTTCCCCGGCGCCGGCCCGTTCGGCGGGGGCGTCACGTTCGGCGGGGGCGTCACGTTCGGCGGGGGCGTCACGTTCGGCGGCGGCGTGGCGCGGCGGGATCGCGAGCCTCAGCACGTCGGCGAGCGTGCCGGCGTACCTGGCCGCGACGGCACGGGCCAGCCCGAAGATCTCCGGGGTGAGCACGGGCTCCGGCGAGATGACCCGTTCCAGCCGGGCTAGCCGGCCCTGGTGCTCGCTGGTCTGCGCGCGTTCCAGCAGGAAGCCGTCGACCAGCTGGCCGGCGAACCTGACCCTGACCCGGCAGCCAGGCACCGCGGCCTGGTCCATGCTGGCCGGGACGAGGTAGTCGAAGGGCCGGTCGAGGTGGGCGAGCGAGATGTCCACCGCGACCCTGGCGACGGGCAGCCGCGTGCTGACCGCCTGCCGGTCTTTGGGACCCTTCGAAACCTCCGTTCCCTTCGCCACGCTCCCGTCCTACCAGAACCCCGGCCCCGCTTAGAACGGACGCCGGTGCCGGCGCGGGCGTGCCGGACGTACCTGGCCGGGCTAGGACACGCCCGCGGCGATCCGCAGCTGGTCGGCGCGGTCGGTGCGCTCCCAGGAGAAGTCCGGTTCCGAGCGGCCGAAGTGCCCGTAGGCGGCGGTCTGCGCGTAGATCGGGCGCAGCAGGTCAAGCGCGTAGATGATGGCCCGCGGGCGCAGGTCGAAGACCTGCATCACGGCGTCCTGGATCCGCTCGACCGGCACCGTCTCGGTACCGAAGCACTCGAAGAACAGCCCGACAGGCATGGCCTTCCCGATCGCGTAGGCGACCTGCGCCTCGCACCTGTCGGCGAGGCCGGCCGCCACCACGTTCTTGGCTACCCAGCGCATCGCGTACGCGGCGCTGCGGTCGACCTTGGACGGGTCCTTGCCGGAGAAGGCCCCGCCGCCGTGCCGCGCCATGCCGCCATAGGTGTCGATGATGATCTTCCGCCCGGTCAGGCCGGCGTCCCCCATCGGGCCGCCGATCTCGAACCGGCCGGTCGGGTTGACGAGCAGCCGGAAGCCCTCGGTATCGATGCTGGTGTCGGCAAGGACCGGCTCGACGACG
This sequence comes from Streptosporangiaceae bacterium, assembly GCA_030040475.1. The sequence continues at coordinate 1,287 of JASHTQ010000640.1, read as the reverse complement.
TAATCCCTGATATCGGGCGTGAGCAGTTCCTTGAGGTTGATGTCTGGTGCGTGCTGCGTGGACACCACCACGGTGTCGAGCCGCACCGGCGTGTCGCCCGCGTACTCGATCGTGACCTGCGTCTTGCCGTCCGGGCGCAGGTAGGGCACGGTGCCCGCGCGGCGCACCTCGGACAGCTGCCTGGCGAGCCGGTGCGCCAGCATGATCGGCAGCGGCATGAGCTCGGGGGTCTCGCGGCACGCGTAGCCGAACATCAGGCCCTGATCGCCCGCGCCCTGCCGGTCGAGCTCGTCGGTGCCCTCGCCCTCCCGGTACTCGAAGGCGTCGTTGACGCCCAGGGCGATGTCCGGCGACTGTGAGCCGATCGATACCGACACACCGCAGGACGCGCCGTCATAGCCCTTGGCGGAGGAGTCGTACCCGATCTCCAGGATCTTCTCCCGAATGATGCCGGGTATGTCCACGTATGTCTGAGTGGTAACCTCGCCGGCGACGTGCACCTGGCCGGTCGTGATCATGGTTTCTACCGCCACCCGGCTGCCCGGATCATCCTTGATCATGGCATCCAGAATGGCGTCACTGATCTGGTCGGCCATCTTATCGGGATGACCCTCCGTAACCGACTCAGAGGTGAACAGGCGACGCGCCACGTGTCTTCTCCCCCTACTCCATGGGACTGCGTGAGCTATTCCAGGGCTGCGGTGAGTTTATCCTCGCCCACCAGTTGATGCTGCCGTCCTGCTCAGTGATACTCAAAGCGGCTTACTCCAGCCTGGCGGCCACAAGATCCCACACCACGTTCGCGAGCGCTTCCTTCGGCCCGCGCGCAATGGTGGTAAGCGACCCGTCGGCGCCGAAGACTACCGCCTCGTTGTCGGCCGTCCCGAAGCCGAGCCCACCGCCCACCGGGTTGACGACGAGCAGGTCGCAACCTTTGCGGGCTAGCTTAGCCCAGGCCGGTGCCGCAGTGGTGTCCGTCTCCGCGGCGAAGCCGACGAGGACCTGGCGCGTGCCGCCCGTGCCGCCCGCGCGGCCTGAGCGCACCGCCGCCAGTTCGGCGAGGATGTCCGGGTTCTCCGTCAGCCGGAGCGGCTCCGGCGGCTGGCCGTCCTTCTTGATCTTCGCCGCGCTGCGGGCCTGCGGGCGGTAGTCGGCCACCGCGGCGGCCATCACGACCGCGTCGGCGCCGCCGGAGGCGGCCAGCACGGCGTCGCGCATCTCGCGCGCCGAGACGACCCTGGTGACCTTGGCGCCGGCCGGATCGGCCAGCGTCACGTTGGCCGCGAC
>JASHTQ010000639.1 GCA_030040475.1 Streptosporangiaceae bacterium | reverse complement strand
CGCGCCCGCAAGCGAGCGCAGTTGACGCCGGCGCGCGGGCCGGCCTGGGCCCGGCCGGCGGGCCCAGGTGACGCTCAGGGGACCAGGACGATGCGGTCGGTGGTGCTGGCCGCGTCGGCCCACGCCTGCTCGACCTCGGCGAGCGGGACGGCCCGGGCGCGGACATCGAAGGCGCCGTCGGCGACCGCCTCGGCGAGCTTGGGGAGTTCGGTCACGAAGTCGCGGCCAGGAACCGAGCCGATCCCGCTGCCGACGATCTGGAGCCGGGCCGAACGCAGCGCGGCGGAGGGGACCGGGGCCTCGGAGCCGGCGACCGAGCCGATCTCGATCCAGGTCAGCGGGCGGCTGCGGTCGCTGCGGGCGGTGAGCAGGTCAACCATCGCCCGGGCCGCGGGCGGGCCCCACACGTAGTCGAGGACGACGTCGACCTCTGCCGCCGCCGCCAGCCGGTCGAAGGTGCAGGTCTGGTCGGCGCCGAGGGCGCCGAGCCCGGCGAGGCGGTCCTGCTTACGGCCTGCCGCGATCACCTGGGAGGCGCCGAACCTCTTGGCGACCTGGATCGCCATCCGGCCCGCGTTCCCGGTGGCCCCGAGGACGAGGACGCGCTGGCGCCCGCCGAAGTCGATGCGCCGGCGCAGCGCCACCCACGAGGACATCGCCGGGTTCATCGCCGCCGCGACCAGCACCGGGTCGGTCCGGTCGGGGAGCACGACGCTGCGGTCCAGCTCGATCACCGTGCGCTCGGCCATCGTGCCGAGCGCGGTGTCGTCGAGGACGGCGTAGCGGATGCGTCCGTCCGGGTCGCGGACCACGGCGTCCACGCCGGGGACGAGGGGAAGCGCACCGGTGCTCGTGTAGTGCGAGCCGTCCGCCTGGGAACGGACCCGCGGGTGCAGCCCGGCGGCCAGGACGTCCACGACGGCCTCGCCCTCCCCGCGGGCGACGGGGTCGGGGAAGTCGAGGTACCTGGGCGGGGCGTCGAAGGTGGTGACGACGGCGGCTTTCATGATGAACCTCCAGATAGCCATGCAGGCGGCCGGGACAGCGGCCTCTTTGATTAGTTTGTACTACCCACTAAATTAGTTGCTACTACAAACTAAGTCAACTAGGATTCCCGCATGACGTCTCCCGACCCCGCGGCATCGCCGGCCGGCGCCGAGCGCCAGGATCTGATCAGCGCGCTGGTCCGGGCGTCGTTCGCCACGATGGCCGTGCTCAGCCGCGTCGCGGCGGAGCACGACCTGTCCCTGACCCAGCTCCGGGTGCTGGCCATCCTCAGGGACCGCCGGGTCAGGATGAGCGAACTGGCCGACTACCTGGGACTCGACAAGTCGACGATCTCCGGCCTGGTCGAGCGCGCCGAGAAGCGCGGCCTCCTCGAGCGGGCGCCCAACCCGGCCGACGGGCGCGCCACCGACGTGTTCCTCACCGCCGCGGGCAGGCAACTCGCCGACGTCGGGGAGGGCAAGATCGCCGCGTCCCTGGCCCCGATGACCGGCAGGCTGACCGGCGCCGACACCCGCAGGCTGACGGCCCTGCTCGAGCGCGTCCTGGACCAGGAGGGACCGTAACACGACGGCCACCAACCGCAATCACAGGTACCGGGACGGTTAACCACTTCCCGTTCTGGATAATAAAGATTTTTTTACCGAACGAACGGTGGTGCGCGTTCAATTAATCGGCTCAGGCAGCGGTTGCTGACGGTTCATGCGGGAGCAGCGCAGCATCGTCGGCGAGCGCCGCTCAGGCGGAAGGCAACACTCCAGGGCTCGGGTGCCGAGCGTCAAAGTCGCCGTGGCGACCAGGTTACATAGCAAGATCCGCACGGTATCATAGTCGGCACGTCGTCGAGCGGCTTTTCGGGTCCGGGACGTACTACACGAGAGAGAAGTCATGCAGCCAACGACACCTCGTCACGCCATCATATTCGGACATACATCTGGGCTGGGTCTCGCAGTTGCCAAGCAGCTAAGCCGCCAAGGTTTCGAAATCATCGGAATAGGCCGATCCAAGGCAGAAATCCCGGACGCGGCAATCACCGAGATACATGCCGACCTGGCCAAGGCCGATGAGGTGCAAAGGGTAATACGACAGATACGCGAAAAGCACAGCCTGTTCGATGTCCTGATTTACACCGCCGGTGCGCTGACCGCTCATGACATAGACAAGCTCGACTATGCCGATATGGAGTATCTGTACCGAGTGAACGTGTTCGCTCCCATGTCCATCGAGTCCGCTCTGGTCGATCTGATAGAGAGCAACGGTGCCGATGTAGTGAACGTGACGTCCAGCTCGATATACGAGTTCTATCCTAAATTCGCCGAGTACTCTAGCTCCAAGGCCGCGTTCGCGAAGTTCACCAGCGACCTCCAGCGCCGATTGAAGGAATCGGCCGCGCGGGTCATGGACCTGTCGCCGAGCGGATTTACCAGCAATATGTACGCGAATATGAGCGGAGAAGTAATTAAGCGGGACGAGTCGAAACAAATACAAGCCGATGACCTGGCGGCACTGGTCTGCTACGTGCTTGCCCTGCCCAAGCGAATCGAAGTCACGAAGATTAACGTAAACCGGAAATGAGATATTGCGCGATTGCCGACCGTAGCCGCGCCGGGCTGCCGCCGGCGGCCCGGCGCCATGCGCTGTACTTGACAATTGCCGCGAAAGCGAACAAACTGATCGTTGCGGTGAGTGCGTCGTTCGCCGAGATCCAAAGCCCAGTATGTGTGCGCCCGTCGACCTTCGTCCATGGGTGCAGGCCAGAAGGCATGGGGGGCAGCTGTGCCTCTGAGGGTTGAGTTCCCGCGGCCGCAGATGACCATGGTTATTCCCGAGCAACGGCAACCAGTGGTCGGCGTCGAGCTTCTTGCCCAGTGGATCCAATCCGACTCGATACTGCTCCTCGTCAGCGGGGCACCGGGGGCAGGCAAGTCGGCAATGCTGAAAGAACTCGAGGGCCTTGCCGATAGCAGCGTGGAGGTTGAAACGGTCGATGACTTCCCGCGGTCTGGCCAGAGCCTAAGCGACATCTCCCTCCTGCTTCAGTCCGCCACAAAGCAAGGTGAGAAGAAGCTGGCCATCGCGACCCAGATTCGGGCAAATGACCCGAAGGCAGGTATCACGTCGTATCTCCTGCAAAATTACAGCACCTATGCGCCGTGGGTGGTCATTTTGGAGCCGGTGCCTATCCACGAGATAGCTTCTCTCGCCGAAACGAATCCGGTTGTCGGCAACTCAGTTGGCATACAGACCCTGCTCAGGCTGGACCGCGCGGGCCACAATACCAGGTTTCTCCGCACGCCGGCCGCCCTGACAGCACTGGCGGAAGCAAAGACGGCCAAGGCCTCGATCAGCGCCGTGGTGGACGAGTTCGTCATGAGCCGCCTGATGAGCACCAGGATTGAGAATCTGAATCCCATCGAGCACTCGAACCTGCTCAGCCGTCTCTGCTTTCAACATTTCCTGGGCATGAGCGATATGACCGAGACTCCGGCCGTGACCGAGCTGGAAGGGATTCCCGACCGGGCCGTATCGCTCGGCTGGCTCGAACAGCGGCTGAACGACCCCGCTGACGCGACCCGGCCATCGGCCAACCACTCGCCGGATGCGCGTACGATCGCGGAACAATCGCCCTTCCTCACGCTGCATCTGGCTTCCTCGTCGTTCGGCGAAAAGCCGCACATCATATTGCCGGATACTCTTTCCTATGAGTATTTCGTGGCCCGCGGCTTTATCAATGCGATACGTGCTGACGAAGACTTCAAGCTGGCCAAGAAGTCCCTGGCGGACCTCTCAGATGGTATGGTCGTCATCTTCATCCAGGCGAGGATCATGCCAGAAGATTTCCCCCGACTGGCGGTCGCGTGCCAGCGAACTGACCTAGAAGAGCACAACCGCATGCTGTATCTGTACCTACTTGAGGACTGGCTCACGTTCGCCACGCTGCTGCGGGGCAGTCCGCCGGAGTACGAGAGGTGGCTCGAGGGGTTCGTCAATAACGCGCCGAACGTCTTCTGCTGGAAGATGGCCGCCTTTCAGCTCCTCGCGCTGGGAAAATTTGAGCTCGCGGACTACCTGGCTGAGCTCCGGAAGGAGACTCCCGAGGACCGTGCCTTCGAGACGGAGCTCCTCTCGCTCCGCGGCGCCGGCGACATTTCTCGCCTGTTGATTGAACGGATGAACAACCGTGAATTGCGGCGATGCCGTGGGGTGACTGCGGTAAGGATGGGCAGGCTCGGCTCACTGCAGTGCGTAGTGGCTATCGGCGAGGCTATCGCCGACCGGGACAATAGCCAGCTCGAGATCAATCTCTTTCTGGACCAACTGGCTCAGCTAGTGGTGAGGCACAGTGCATGATGAGACAGCGCTCAATGGATAGATACCTTGGCATAGCCATCGATCACGGCCGTTCCTTCGATCGCTGGCTAAGGGAGGAGTGGGGAGCCGACCCTCGATCGCGCATCCCGACGAAACGGGGCATCATACGAGCCTGCCTGGAAGCGGGGATCTCCGGCCTGGTGGTGGGGACGGACTTCGACAGCGGACTAGAAGGGGTGGTCAGGGCTGCTCGCGACGCCGGTGCGGAGACCTGGATTGGCTTGCCGGACCAGGAAATTCATGGCGAGTACGACTCCGCGCGCGCAATCGACAGTACCTATCCGCCGGGACCGGCCCTCTATATGGCCAAGGACCTCGGTGCGGTGGGCGTCAAGTTCAGCATGAGCCTGGCTCGCCATGCGCGCTGGGCGGACGTGATCAACTGGCTGACGCCGTGGAGTGCCCTGGCAAAAGAACTGGATCTGTCGATAATAGTCGAGCCGTATTTCGGCGTATCCGATTCGATTAAAGATCGTGTCGGCTTCTTGACCGAGATCGGCGAGATGCCCGCGGTCCGCTTCGCCAAGCTGGACGTCCACGACCCGCAGACCTGGGCCCGTCAATATGGTCGGGGTTTCTCGCCCTGGCTGGCCAGGTCTGAGGGCCTTGAGTTCCCGGCATTCTGCCGCGGGCTGGAAGAGTCGCTGGCGGCCGGTTGCGTGGGAACGATGGTGGGCGCGGCGGTATGGGGGATCAGGGAGCCGCTGCTTAGCGACAGGTTCACCAGGGAACTTAACCGGCGCCTGGCGCTGATCAGGAACCTGGTGAAACCGCAGGGCCCGGCAAAGCCGAGAGAGAGCAGCTGACGCCGCCCACGCCGCCACGGCGGCGGCCACGTTCCGCGTGGCGCACATGAGCCGTCGCCGCCGAGCGTCGTTCGGTACAGTTAGATCGCCAAGACTGCCTCACCCAGAAGGAAGAGACCGAAAATGGCTGCAGATGAGCCGGTTTCTGACGCACGCGCGCTGCTGCGGGAATATGTGTACGGTGGCTCTGTCTTGCAGGGAGCGACCTCGGGACCGTGGCCGTGGAATTGCTGGTACGCGGCGGACGCCGACCTGAACCTGTTCTTCCTGTCGAAGACCACCAGGCGGCACAGCATCGACATAATGCGGGACTCCCGAGTATGCGGAGTTATCATCCATGCGATTCCCACCGGTGGGCCGGGCTCGCCGGTGCGAGCCGTACACCTCGAGGGAGATGCGTTCCAGGTCGCGGCCGAGGACTTGGAGACCGCATATAGCATATTCGCGAGCCGCTGGGCGCACGCCTCTGGAGTACCGCCGATCGATGTGCTGCGCGAGCCCGACGGAATAGATAGGCTGTGGCGTATTGTGCCCCGCGCATTCATGTTGTTCGACGAGGTAAACTTCCCGAAATCACCGCGCCAGGAGGTCCTGGCGTGGTCTGAGGGCGGCTAGTTCCCGGGCCAGGTCGCTGCCGTCCCAGCGGCGCGGTCATCGGCGAAGCTCACCGTCAGGACCCTCATCTTCTGTGGCGCAGAAGGATCCTTCCCGAGGCTCAGGCTGGTCTGCTGGGCGTCATCGCCCTGCGCGTTGGTATAGGACACGATGACCTCGACGTGCCCCCGGCTGGTCAGCGCGGTGACGATGGCTTCCGCGGCCGGCCGAGCCCGCGGAACAGAAAATATGAAACGCGCTATCTCGTTCGCGGGTACCACGATCTCGGAACTAATGTAATCATCGAACACCGAGGCACCGACCTTCAGGCAGCAGCCGGTGATGACCGCGGGTCCGGTGCCGATGTTTCTAAGCGGAACAATCAGATAGGCGAACACCGCGGTCGCGGAAGGAAGCACCACGCTGCGCGGTTCGGTCAGCGCAAATGGAGTGCCATAGCCTTCCAGGTGCAGGTAGGAAACGGTGTCCTCCGTCTTATTCGAATCCGCGGGCACGTCGGCCAGGCGAGGACGCATGGCTAGCCGCAGGCTCATCCTGTTCAGGGAGAGCTGCTCGTCGGCGAGCCGTATCTCGTCTTCCATGTTACTGCGCGTCGCCTCGGCCTGCGCCACCAGGATGTGAGTCAGGCGGGCGTACCAGATCGTGGCCGAGGCAATAGCGATGGTAAGAACCCCGCTAATGGCGCCGACGAGAAGCTGGCCGACCGTGGTATCCGATATTATGACGTTCTGATTATGCGACACGAATACGTCATTCAATACGAACGCGAGCAGGACGAGCAGGCCGAGCAGCGCGGCGATGACAACGCCGAGTGTGAGGCGGAGCCAAAGCGGAATAGGCCCGGGGGCGATGCTGGACGCCGGGCCTCTCCTAATACCGGACGAATAGTCACCCGTGCGGCGCGGCTCTGGCATGTCTCCCATGACACCACCTGGATAAATATTTGCTGGGTATCTGCTGAGATTGTACGGCTGTGCGGTGCCCGATACGTCACACGCTCGCCGGGGACGTCGTCCTCGTTGCTCTCCGCGGCCCGATCGCGGGCCCGGCCTGGCGATGCGCCGGCATCGGCACCACGATCGCCGTCGCAGTCGCATCTGATGCCGAGCTGGCCGGGCGACCCGCCGCGAACGCCGACCCCGGCCGTCGACCCCGGCCGTCGACCCCGGCCGGCCGGACGTTCCGCTGAAGACCCTTCGCTACCCAGGGAACTCGCCGGAAAGCGGCTCGGCAATCGCCCGGCTAAAGATCAATTACGAGGTCACTGGACGAGGCGCCAGATACATTTACATCCGATGTGCCTGGCGCTAAACTTCACCCCCTATGGCTCGTGCAGCCAGACGACTCGGGGAGGGGGACAGCCGGTTGGGACCGTTCGACATACTCCCCGAGGATCTCAAGGCTCGCATATATGACCAGCTTATCCACCGGATCGCGAACGTCGCCGACAGTACGCTGGGCAAGCAAAGTGGTGATGCCGTCCGTAAACTGGCGGTATCGCCGCGGTTTGCGCACGAGCTCTCAGCCGCTATCACCGTGGCGTCGGATCGAGTGGCAAGGACATCTCCCAATCCCGAAATAATGCAAGAGATAATCGGCGCGCGGAAGATCTGGGAATCCACGGGGATGCTGGATGCGCTGGAACGGATCATCAGGAATCCCGGCATCGACCGGATGGCGGAGAACGAGTTTCTTCGGCAAACGTTCGCCACCGCGCTGCCAGATTTCCAGAGCGATCCGAGATATGCAGACGCGCTGACCAGCTTGCTGCAGGCCGTGGTGGAAGAGCTGTGGAATCACAAGGAACTGGCGCCGATCTACCAGAACTACCTGGCCCGGGCGGCGAACGACCAGCGAGGGCTGCTTATCGACGAGATGCGGGGAATGCGGCAGACGAACGAGCAGATGCTTCAGCTCATGACGTCTCATGCGGCACACAATGAGCTGGCATCGGGCGAGCATTCCGCCAGGGCGCTGCCGAGGAAGGCCCCCGCGGATCTCGACCTGCGCCAGTCTTGCCGGATGCTGTCACAGATCGCGAGCAGCCGGGACGTATTCGTCGTCCCGCTGCCGAAGATCAAGATACCGTGCAACATCTACAGCACCGGACGTCCGAGCCGCCGGCACGAAGACGCCTCCAGGCACGGGTCCGAATTTCTGCTGCAGCCGGACAGCAACTTGCTGGTCGTCCTGGGCGAGTTCGGCTCGGGCAAGTCCACCCTCCTGCGCGGAATCGCCGACTCCCACCTCGAAGATCCCGATCTCTACCCGATCGTCCTTGATTTCGCCGATCTGGCCTCGTCCCTGAAGAGCATGGACTCGGTCGCGGCAATCTCGCACTTGCTTGCCTCGTTCGGGCGGACTGCCGCGTCGGAATTCGATGCGCTCGTCGACGAGCACCCGGAGCAGATCCTGGTCCTGATCGACAGTTTCGACGAAGTGAACCTGTCTCTTGACGTAGCGGACCTGAGGCCGGACCTCAACAGCATCTCCACGCTCATGAAGGCCGGCATACGGACGGCGATTGCCTCGCGCAGCAATATGGCCATCGACTCGAACGAGTTCGTCAAGCAACTCCAGAGCTCCGTTCGGGCCAGGGCGCTGGGCGCGAGCCGGTATGAGATCATCGAGCTTGGCGCGTGCAGCCTTGAAGAAGTGAACCGGACGCTCATCGGCCTGCCCCCGGAGCAGGCGTCGACGATGAGCGAGTATCTCTCCAGCGGGCGCCACATGCAGATGACTCGCGTTCGGCGGCCGCTGTTCCTCCAGATGCTGATCGACCTGCCAAATCAGCGATTCATCAGAAGCGAGGGGTTCTCCGTCTACCAACTGTACCATCTCTACGTTGAGATGAGCCTCGAGCGGGATATGGACCGTCCCTCGAGCATGATCCCGAGCGAAGTCAAGAGACGCATTCTTGAGGCGACTTCCTGGGAGATGTTCACCAAGCAGAAAGGCCGGATAGAAGCCAGGCTCTCGACTGATGACGTTTTCAAGATCCTGGTCACTGAGATATCTCGGGAGCGGAACCTCACCTGGAGCGCGGCACCCACGCAGCGTGGTCATAGCTGGCTAGCCGAGTTCATGGCGACCAATCACTTGCTCGTGGAACTGGCGGGCATCCGCAGCACCTCGGCCTCGGCCGTGGAGTTCGTGCACCAGAGCCTCTACGAGTACTTCCTGGCCTGCTACCTCACGTCCAGGTTCCATGAGACTGGCCGATTCGGGCTCGAGGACGATACTCACTCGGTTCGTGCCTTCGACTCGCTGCTGCCGTACTTCCTGCGCGCGCAATTCCGCGCCGGGCAGTTCGGCGGCGAGGAGCCGGCCGACGAGTCGGACCTGATCGCGCTCGTATCGGATCCGTCGAGCAGCAACATGGACCGCCTGCTGGCCTTCTTCTTTCTCGAGGACGACCCGGCCATTCAAGACCTGCTGCGCGCCACTTCTAATTCCTATCGTGATTTCCTGCTCACCTCGGAATGGAACTTCGAGAGCTTCTTCATGCAGAAGCTCGTGCGCTTCCAGCTGGTTCTCCTCGACTATGGCATCGGCCGGGCCCTCCAGCACGTGAGCGAGGCGAGGAAGAAGGAGGCCGACTCAGATCAGGACATCGAGGTGCATACCTTCGCGGCCAGGAAGGGGCCGACCGACTTTCTCCTTGCCCGCCTCCGCAACCCGCATCTGGTTAACGCCCTGCCTATCACGGTCTACCGGCTCGGCATGTTCGCTGACGCTCGCGCGCTTGGCCCGCTTCGCGAGCAGCTGGCAAAATCAGACGACCCGTTGTTCACCGCGCTTGTCAACGAGGCGATAGAAAGGATTACCGCCCGCACCGAATCGTAAGCTCAGCCGCGGATCGCGGCCACGCTCCGGCGTGACCTGCGCAGTCCGATGGCGCCGCAGGCGACCAGCAGCAATCCGGCCGCGAGGGTCCCCAGCCACGGCATCAGCCCGGGCACGATGTCGCGCGGGGCCGTTCCGCCGAAACCGGTGGCGGCGCCGCCCTTCGGCGCGGCCTGGCTGCCTGCCGCGTCGGTCAGGATGTCGACCCTCAGCCCGGCGGAGCCGTCGAGCACGACGATCGTGTGCACCGAACCGCCGGCCAGGGTGACGGCCATGGAGGTCTTCTCGCCGGGCGCGGTGAACTCGACGGTCTGTGCGCCGGGCTGGACGGCCAGGTACGACGTCGCCGAGCCGAACGCCAGCTGCTTGGCCAGCACGTCCGGCCCGTCGCTGACGGTGACCTGCTGCTGCTTGACCGACGCCTGGATGACCCGGACGAGCGCCTTTCCTTTCGGCGCGGCCATCTGGTCGGTCAGGACCAGGGTCCGGCGCGCAGCCGAGGATCCGATGCTGGCCACGGTGTAAGCCGACCCGGCGCTGACCATGAAGTTGGTCGAGACCACGGGCGGGCTGGACGCCGCCGCGCCGACGGGGCGCATCGCGACCGTGTACTCGCCCGGGCTGACCGCCATGTAGCCGGACACGTCGCCGTAGCCCGCGTGCCGCAGGATCGTCGGATTCCCCGGGTTGCCGAACGCGTAGAGATAGATGTCGACGGCCGGCGTTCCCGGTGACAAGTTGGCGCACCGCACCCACCCGTCACTCGCCCCGCCCGCGGCCCCGGCCCCTGCTGCCGAGCCGGCGCCGGCCACCCCGGTCACGGCGGCGGACGCCGCGGACGGCCAGCTCCCGAGGCAGGCAGCGGCGCCGCCGAGCAGGATCGCGATCGCGACGAACCACCTGCGTAGCCTCATGATCAGTTCCCACCTGTGAGTAGCCCGAGGGGGCTCGGCGCGGAAAACTCGATCAGCAGCTCGGCCTGCCCGCCGGCCGAGTCGACGATCGAGGCGAAGGCGGGCCGGTAGGTTGCGCGCTGCGCGCGCGCCATGGCCAGGACCGGCGCCAGGCCGGCCGTCCCGCCCGGGCCGCTCGCGCTGGCGATGGTGACCTCCCGAAGCGGCAGGCCCGCCGCCGCCGGCCCGCCGGGCGAGGCATCGCCGAAGGCGACCACGCGCAGCCGCTGCAGTGACGCCAGCGCCGCGAGCATGACAAGCAGGCGGCTGTCGACCTCACCGGCCCGCAGTTGCGCCGTGCCCCGGGGACTCACGATGATGCGCTGGCTGCGGAGCAGCTGCGCCCCCGCGCTCTTGCGCGCGGCGGCATCGGCCTTGACCGCCGAGTCGTAGGCCGCAACCCCCCCGCCGGGGAAGCCGGCCCGCACCTCGATCGTCGCGGCGCCGGATCCGAAGCTCGCGAGCAGCACCGGCGCATAATCGCCGAGCCGGCTCCCGAACTGGCTGCGGACCGACGCAGAAGCCACGATGACGCCGGCGCCCGACAAGCCCGCCGAGCCGCCCGAGCCCGCCGAGCCGCCCGAGCCCGCCGAGTCGCCCGAGCCCGCCGAGCCCGCAGGCAGCAGGCGGCTCGCGGCCACGCCGTGCGCCCGCAGCGCGGCGCACATGGCGGGATCGCACGCGATGCTCTCCTCGCTGCTCACCTGGCCCGCGATCCAGGCCGCGGCCTGAGCCCGGACCACCGCGTCCTGGCCGGGCCGGGCCGGATGGACGCGGCCGGGGGAGGCCGACCGACCGGGCGCGGCCGAGGTCCCGGCGAACCGGAGCACGCTCACCGCGATCGCGGCAAGCGCCAGCACGAGCGCGGCCAGCCACAGCCCGCGGGCAGCCCGGCGAGAAAGGCGAGCAGGGTGCCAGCGGTGCCGGCGGAGGCCGCCGCGCCCTGTGCGGTCGGCCCGGGGTCCGGGCATCCGCCGCGACAGCCACAGGCTGACGGTGGTCGCCACGACCTGGCCCCAGGATGGCTCCGCCCGGCCGGCCGGCAGCGTCTTCGGGTTGCCGGCGGTCGGCGCGGGTTCAGTTGCCCCGGTTGACCTCATCGCATCCCAAGCCTGCCCCTCGACCGTCTGAGACAGCAGAGCACATGGGCTCGGCGGGTATCAACCGATATGGACGATTGCATCCGATCCACTACGGAACGCAGTAACGCCCCGGCCGCCGGCGTCAACCGGCCAGCCGGGCAAATACCACCACGTTGCTGAGGTAATGGCCGGTCGACCAGTCGAACGTGCCGCCGCAGGTGATCAGGCGCAGTTCCGCATCCGGCACCGGACCGTACACCGCGGCCGTCGGGAACTTGTCCTTCGCGTACGTCCGGACGCCGGTGACCGTGAAGACGGCGAGCGTCCCGTCGGCGCGTTTCACGTAGATGCGATCGCCGGGGCGCAGGGCCCGCAGCCAGTAGAAGACGCCAATCGCGGTACGGGAGTCGACGTGCCCGGCGATGACCGCGGCGCCGGTCGCGCCGGGCCGCGGGCTGCCGGTATACCAGCCTGCCACCGCGGTGCTCGAGGGTACCTGCAGCGTGCCGTCGGAGTTGAGGCCGAGGTGTACGAGCCTGGTCCGCACCCCGATGGCCGGGATGGTCAGCGACACCGGCTCGGCGGTCCGCTGCACGGTCGTCAGCCAGACCGGCGACA
>JASHTQ010000080.1 GCA_030040475.1 Streptosporangiaceae bacterium | reverse complement strand
GACAGCGCGACGCGCGCGTGGGCGGCCAGGTAGCGCAGGTGCTCGCTCATCTCGCCGGGCCCGGTCGCGCAGTTCAGCCCGATCATGTCGACGCCGAGCGGCTCGAGGGCGGTCAGCGCGGCGCCGATCTCGCTGCCGAGCAGCATCGCCCCCGTGGTCTCGATCGTGACCTGCACGATGATCGGCGCATCGGGGGCCAGGCGTGCCACCGCTCGCTTGCATCCGATGATGGCCGCCTTGGCCTGGAGCAGGTCCTGGCAGGTCTCCACGATCAGCGCGTCGGCGCCGCCGCGCAGCAGGGCCTCGGCGTTGACCTGGTAGGTGTCGCGCAGCTCGCGGAACGTGGTGTGGCCGAGCGTGGGCAGCTTCGTGCCCGGGCCGATCGAGCCGAGCACCCAGCGCGGGCGGCCGGGCGTGGCCCAGCGGTCGGCCGCGGCGCGGGCCAGCCGGGCGGACGCCTCGGACAGCTCGGCGATCCGGTCGGCGATGCCGTATTCGCCGAGGTTGCCGAGGTTCGCGCCGAACGAGTTCGTGGTCACGCAGTCCGCGCCCGCCTCGAGGTAGGCCTCGTGAATCCCGGTGACGATGTCCGGCCTGGTGACGTTCAGTATCTCGTTGCAACCCTCGTATCCTGCGAAATCATCGATGGTGGCATCGCTCGCCTGGAGCATTGTGCCGATGGCCCCGTCTGCCACCACGACTCGCTCGGCAAGTGCGGTTCGTAGCGTACTCATTACCCCCCAATCCTAGGCAAGCCATTGTAGGCATCGCCTCGAAGTTTCCGCAGCGCCGGCGGACACGCCGACAGGTAACCCGACGAGCAAGGCTGACCACGTAGGCTGTAGGTGACGACCCTGAGCTTGCGACGTGCTCGACCTACTGGGAGGTGGCGAGTCATCGAGTTCAACGATATCGGGGACCTCACCTCTCCGGTCGCCATCGCCGGGTTCGAAGGCTGGAACGACGCGGGCGAGGCGGCCAGTGGGGTAGTCAACCACCTGGGCATCGCCTGGCAGGCGACGCCCATCGGCGCGATCGACCCCGAAGATTACTACGACTTCCAGGTCAACAGGCCGGTGGTCGAGATAGAGGACGGCCGGACCCAGCGCCTGATCTGGCCGACGACCAGGATCTCGCTGGCCCGCGCTCAGCCCGACGGCGACTCCGCGCCGCCTACCGGTCTGGCCCGCGACGTCGTCTTGATCCACGGCATCGAGCCGAACATGCGGTGGCGCGCCTTCAGCGAGGAACTCGTGGCAAGCCTGGAGAGCCTCGGCGTCGAGCTCGTCATCCTGCTCGGCGCGCTGCTCGCGGACGCGCCGCATACGCGGCCGGTGCCGGTGTCCGTCGGCTCGTCGAACGCCAAGCTGGCCAGCGGCCTGAGCGGCGTGGGCCGCAGCGACTACAAGGGCCCCACCGGGATAGTCGGGGTGTTCCAGCACATCTGCACCGGCGCGGGTATCCCCACCGTCTCGTTGTGGGCGCAGGTGCCGCACTACGTGGCTCAGCCGCCGAGCCCGAAGGCCACGCTGGCGCTGCTGCGCGGCGTGGAGGACATCCTCGACGCGCCGCTGCCGCTTGCCGACCTGCCCGACGAGGCGCGTGCCTGGGAGCGCGGGGTCGACGAGCTCGCGCAGCAGGACTCCGAGGTCGCGGAGTACGTCAGGACCCTCGAGGAGGCGAAGGACGCGATGGAATTGCCCGAGGCCAGCGGCGACGCCATCGCGCGCGAGTTCGAGCGGTACTTCAGGCGGCACGGGGGCGCGGGAGGACCCGCGGGTCCCGGCGGTGCCTGAGCCCTGGGCCGGCGGTGCCTGAGCCCGGGGCCGCTAGACAGGGCCGCTAGACAGGGCCGCTAGACGGGGGGCCAGGGGACGGCGGGCCAGTCCGTCGGCGGGTACGGGTGGACTCGGTGCTTGAGGAGCGTTTCCACCCTGATCCTGGTCGCGCTGATCTCGCTCTCGGTCAGCAGATCGGCGAGCTCGCCGGCCAGGCCGCCCTCGGTGAGCTCGGCGTTCAGGCGGCGCAGCGCTTCCACCGAGCGCCGCGGCAGGCTCTTGCCGCGCCACTGCCACAGCACGGTACGCAGCTTGTAGTCTTCGGCGAAGCACACCCCGTGATCGCAGCCGTACAGGTGGCCGTCGGCGACCGGCAGCAGGTGCCCGATCTTCCTGTCGGCGTTGTTCACCACGGCATCGAACACGGCCATGTCGCGCAGGCCCGCGTGGTCGCTGCGGCGGGACAGGGCGATCAGGTCCACGTCCACGTCATGGTCGATCCACAGCTGGCACATGCCGGGCCCGAACGGCCCGTCCCGCATCACCGTCGGCGGGACCACATCCCAGCCCGCCGCACGGGATACCGCGTAGGCCGCGACCTCCCGTCCGGCCAGCGTGCCGACGGGGAAATCCCACAGCGGCCGCTCGCCGGCGATCGGCTTGTAGACGCATGCGACCTCGGCGGCCCCGGTCTTCTTCGCGGCCTGCCCGCCGCGGGCGGCACGGCCCGCCGGCCCGATCGTGCAGTACAGCGTCGCGTTGGACGCGTCGACCAGCCGCCCCTTGACCTCAAGCTTCCCGGTAGCCAGCAGGTCAAGGGCGGCCTGCTCGCCGTCTTCGGTGTCCGCCGGGTCAAGCATGGCCGGCGCGGTGGCCGTTCTGCCGCGGGCAGATGTGCCCGTCCGCATCCAGCGGCAGGCCGCACAGCGGGCACGGCGGCCGGCCCGCCGAGACGATCTTCAGCGCCCGCTGCGCGAACGCACGCGCGGCTCCCGGCGTGATCCTGACGCGCAGCACGCCCGGGCCGTCGGCGGGGATGTCATCGGCCAGCGGCTCCACCGGCTCATCCGATTCCTCCTGCGCCTCGATGACCACCATGCCGCCGTCGCCGTCCCACGCCAGCGCGATCGCGCCCACCCGGAAATCCTCGAGCAGCGGCAGGTCAAGCGGATCGTCGTCGACAAGCGCGGCCGGAGCGGCGGCAGGTACCTCGGATCCGCCGGTTCGCCTGAGCACCTCGTCGAGAAGCTCGTCGATGCGCTCCGCCAGCAGGCTCACCTGGAATTTCTCCAGGACCACGCTGGTCACCCGGCCGGTAGAGGTGGCCTGCAGGTAGAAGATCCGCTCTCCTGGCTGCCCCACCGCGCCCGCCACGAATCTCTCCGGCGGGTCGTAGAAATAGACGGGCATAGTCCTATCCTCGCGTGTCCGCCGACTGCCGGCGACTAGAAGGTACCGGGTGGCCGTCTGCCTGGTTGCTGGCGGCGCCGCTTGGCATGGCTGCCGCGTCCGCTCCGCCGGAGCCTCCGCCGACGGCCGCGTCGCTGGCGTCCCCATGGTCGCGTCTCCCGTCTTGGCCGTGCGAACCGGGGCCGACCCGCGGCATGAGGTCGTCCACCCCGCCTCCTCTGTCGTTCATCCGGACCAGGAAGGGCCGCAGCGGCGTGTACCGGATCACGGTCAGCGAACAGGGATCCGCCTGGATCCGCTGGCACTGATCGAGGTGCAATCCCAGGCTATCCGCGACGATCGCCTTGATGACATCGCCGTGCGAGCAGACGAGGTACGTCGCGTCCTGGCCGAGCCGCGCGTTCCAGTCCCTGACCGCGGCCACCGCCCGGTGCTGCATGTCGGGCATCGACTCACCGCCGGGGAAGGTCACCGCGCTCGGGTGGGTCTGCACGACGCGCCAGAGCCGCTCGCCGGCCAGCCGTTTCAGCGGCTGGCCGGTCCAGTCTCCGTACTTGCACTCTCCGACCCGCTCGTCGGTGAGGACCGGCTGACCGGCCCGGCCGGCGGCGATTGCCGCCGCGGTCTGCATGCAGCGCTCCAGCGGGCTGCTGACGATGGCGGCGAGCGGCAGCGGAGCGAGCCTGGCCGCGAGCGCGGCCGCCTGGGCCTGGCCCCTGTCATCCAGCGCGATGCCCGGCGTCCACCCGGTCAGCACATGACCGGTCGTCGCGGTCAGCCCGTGCCGCACCAGCAGAACCGTTGTCACGCCTTCCGACTCTAGCCGGTTCGCGGCTGGAGCCCGACCGTGCGCCGCTTACTCAGGCGGCGCCGGGTTTTCCTGGCCGTCCTGGCCGTCCTGGACGACCGGGCCGGTGACGGGGGCGGGCAGCACGACGGGGGCGGGCAGCACGACGGGGGCGGGTCCGGCGACCGGCTCCTGGATGACGAACAGCGCGGAGCCGAACTCGACCCGGTCCCCGGCCCGCACCGGGACCGGCTCGCGGATCAGCCAGCCGTTCACCCGGGTGCCGTTGTGTGATCCGAGGTCGCGGAGCAGCCAGCCGTCCTCGACCCGGACCAGCCTGGCGTGCAGGCGCGACACCGACAGGTCGGCGATGCGGAGGTCGCATTCCTGGGTCCGCCCGATCGTGAAGCTGGTCCCGCTGCCCGGCGGGAAGAAAAGCGGCATCGGGACACCGGGCTGGCCGGATCCGCTGCTCTCGGGGGGACCGGGGGGACCGGGGAAGCCGTAGGGGCCAGGGCGACCGTAGGGGTCATGCAACTGCGGCGGGTGGCCGTGCGCCGCCATTGCCTGGTATCCGGGCGCGGCCAGGTGCGTCGCGGGAAACCCGGGAGCGGGAACCCCGTAAGGCCCCTGCGGCATCGCGGGCAGCGGCATCGAATCGGGGTCGTCCGCGCGCCGGCCGCGGAGAAAGGCCCACGCCCGGGCCAGCAGGCGGGGCCGGCGCGGCGGGAGATCGGCGAACAGCCGGGCCAGCTGGCCGTGGTTCTTGGCGCCGAGGGCGCTGTGCATCCGGTAGACGAACGTCTCGTGCGAGAGCCGGCCGTCGACGAACTCCTTCTTGAGCTCGTCGACCGCGTGGTCACGCTCCGCGTCGGAGGCGCGGAGGAAATCGGGCGTTGTAGGCGTGTCCGCCGCCGACCCTCCCATGAAATGGAGTATCGGCATCATCCGTCGCCAGGGCAAGGGGATGACGCAGATACCTGCTAGTCCGGCGCCCCTGTGCTGGTCATGGCGGGAGTGTCCGCCTCCGCGCCGTACGCCGTCTGCAGCGGGAAGTGGCAGGCCGCCATGTGACCCGGGCCGAACGAGCGGAGCAGGGGCTCCTCGGCGGAGCAACGCTCCTGCGCGAACTGGCAACGGGTGCGGAACCTGCACCCGGACGGCGGATTGACCGGGCTCGGCAGTTCGCCCTTGATCGCGGCGCCCTGCTTGGCGCGCTCCGCGGTGGGCTCGGGCACCGGGATCGTGGCGATCAGGCCGGCCGTATACGGGTGCGCGGCGCGCTCGTAGATGTCCTGCGCGGAGCCGATCTCGACCAGCTTGCCCAGGTACATGACGCCGATCCGGTCGGCCATGTACTTGACCACGGCGAGGTCGTGCGAGATGACCACGTAGGTGAGGCCGTGCGCGGCCTGCAGCCGCTTCATCAGGTTCAGGACCTGCGCCCTGATCGACACGTCGAGCGCGCTGACCGGCTCGTCCGCCACGATCAGCCGCGGGTTCAAGGTGAGCGCCCTGGCCAGGCCGATGCGCTGCCGCTGACCGCCGGAAAACTCGTGCGGGTACCGTTCCACCGCGTTCCGCGGCAGTCCGACCTCGCTGAGCAGTTCGAAGACGCGGTCCCGCTGGGCACGCTTGCTGCCGAGATGCTGGACCGCGAGCGGCTCGGCGATGATCGTCCCGACCCGCATCCTCGGGTCCAGGGAGGAGTGCGGGTCCTGGAACATCAGCTGCAGGTCGCGGCGCTTACGGCGGAGCTGGGCGCCGTGCAGCCTGGACACGTCCACGCCGCCGAGGGTCACGGCGCCGGAGTTCGGCCGCTCCAGCGCCACGATCATCTTGCCGATCGTCGTCTTGCCGCAGCCGGACTCGCCGACCAGGCCGAACGTCGTGCCCTCCGGCACCGAGAAGGAGACATCCGACACTGCCTTGACGCTAGCCACCTTGCGCTGCAAGATCGCTCCCGAGGTGACCGGGTACTCCTTGACCAGGTGGCGCAGGTCGAGCAGCGGAGCGGTGCCGTCGCCGTCGGTCGCCGTAACCTCGCGCTCGGCCACTTCAAGGCGCCCGTCGGCCGTCTGGGTCAGGCCGGCGGCGACGGCCGCGGTCCCGGAATCGCCGTTGGCCGCCGCGGTGCCCGCCGCGCCGGTGTCGGCGACCGGCTCGTCCTCGACGAATCCGGGCTCGGCGGTCGGTGCCACCAGGCCGGTGCTCGCGGCGTCGGGGCCGCCCTCGCCGATCAGGGCCAGGGTGAGCGGCCCGTCGACCGGGTGCCAGCAGGAGAACAGGTGGTCGGAGGTCTTGCCCGCCAGCGGCGGCTCCTCGGCGCGGCACTTGTCCGTGGCCCGCGAGCACCTGGGCGCGAAGCGGCAGCCCTGCGGCGGGTGCGACAGGTCTGGCGGCAGGCCGGGAATCGCGTGCAGTGCCTTCCTCGCGTCCTGGCTGAGCTGGGGGATGGAGGCGAGCAGGGCCTGGGTGTAGGGGTGGTGCATCTCCCGGAAGAGGTCGGTGACCTCGGCCGTCTCCACCACCCGGCCCGCGTACATCACGTTGACCCTGTCCGCATGCCCGGCGATGACGCCCATGTCGTGGGTGATCAGCAGCATGGCCATGCCGAGCCGGTCCTTCAGGTCCTTGAGCAGGGTGAGGATCTGGGCCTGGATGGTGACGTCGAGCGCGGTGGTCGGCTCGTCGGCGATCAGCAGCTTGGGCTCGCAGGCCAGCGCCATCGCGATCATCACGCGCTGGCGCAGGCCGCCGGAGAGCTGGTGCGGGAAGTCGTCGAGACGCTCCTTCGGCCTCGGCAGGCCGACCAGCGACAGCACCTCGACCGCCCGGTCCTGCGCCTCGGATCGCGAGGCGCCCCTGTGCAGCCGCACCGGCTCGCCGACCTGGTAGCCGATGGTCTTCGTGGGGTCGAGCGAGGTAAGCGGATCCTGGAAGATCATCGCGACCTCGTTGCCGCGGACCCGGCGCAGCTCCTCCTCTTTCAGGCCGACGAGCTCGCGACCCTCCAGCTTGACCGAGCCGTTGACGATCGACCCGCCCGGCGGCAGCAGCCCCATGATCGACAGGCCGGTCATGGACTTGCCGCAGCCGGACTCCCCGACGACGCCGAGCGTCTCGCCGGAGTCGATGTGCATGTCAACGTTGCCGACAGCCTGTACGACGGAGCTGGTGAGCTTGATATGCGTCGACAGGTTCTGGATGTCAAGGACTGGGGCCATCAGGCCGCTACCTCTCGTGTGTGGTGGCTTTGGGTGATCATCCCTGCTCGCCCGCGCGGCGGGCGGCCGCTACCGGCGTCTCAACCGCACGTCCATGGCGTCGCGCAACGCGTCACCGATGAAGTTGAGTCCCATCACGGTGAGCACGATGCAGGCACCCACCGGGAAGATCTGCCACCAGTACCCATCCTCGAGGAAGTTACTGCCGTTGGCCAGCTGGTCGCCCCAGTCGACGCTGGGGAAGTGCAGGCCGAAGCCGAGGAAGCCGACGTAAGAGACGGCCAGGATGGCGTCCGCGACCTGGAAGGTCACGTTCACGATCACCACGCCGAGCGCGTTCGGCAGCAGGTGCCTGGAGATCAGGCGCCAGCTGCTCGAACCCGATGTTCGGGCGGCAAGGACGAAGTCGCGCTCTCTCAGCGTGAGCACCTCGCCGCGGACCAGCCGGGCCGGGACCTGCCAGGCGAAGAAGCCGATCACCAGGCTCAGCGACAGCACTGTCGCGCCGAACTTGACCGCCAGGATCAGCACCACGAACAGGAACGGCACGGCGAGGAACACGTCGACGACGCGCATCATGATCGAGTCCACGATGCCGCCGACCAAGCCGGAGACGGCGCCCCACAGCGCGCCGATCACGATCGCGACGGCCGCGGCGAAGAAGCCGATCTCCAGCGCCGCCTGCCCGCCCTTCATCATCCGGCCGAGCTCGTCGAACCCCTCGCCGTCGGTGCCAAGCAGGTGGGCCCCCGAGGGCGGCTGGTTCGCGATGATGGGGTTGGTGTCGAGCTGGTCGGTGTGGTACAGCAGCGGCCCGACGAAAGAGAACAGCACGAAGAAGACGAGGATGCCGACGCCGATCACGGCCAGCCTGTTGCTGCTGAACTCGCGCAGCGCGAGCCGCCATCCGCTCTGGACCGCGCCGACCTCGCCGCCCTCGGGAGCACGCTGCACGTCCAGCGGCGGTAGAGAGTTCATCGCCATGACTGCCTCCTTACCTGTGCCTGGCCGGTCATGCCAGCCGGATGCGCGGGTCCGCCACGGTGAGGGCGATATCCGCGATCAGGTTGCCGACGACGACAAGAACGGCGCCCGCCAGGGTGTAGGCGAGCATCACCGGGTAGTCGACCTTTTGCAGGCTCTCGAAGAAGAGCAATCCCAGGCCGGGGTAGTTGAACAAGGATTCAGTGATCAGGTTGCCCGCCAGCAGCCCCGGCAGCGAGAGGCCGACGAGCGTCACCATCGGCAGGCTGGCGTTGCGCACCAGGTGCCGGAACAGCACGAGTCTCTCGGGCAGGCCTTTAGCCCGTGCCACCTTTATGTAGTCCTGCGCGAGCACATCCATGGACGCGGATCGCATATATCGGGAATAGCTCGCGACCGTGATCAACGTCAGCGTCGCGATCGGCAGCGTCATCGCGTTCCAGTCGCCGATCACGACCCAGATGGACTGGGATTGGCTGCCCTCGAAACTGAAGATCGGGAACGAGAGCGCGAGCACCTGGATGAGGATCAGGCCGAGGAAGAAGGACGGCATCGAGTACAGGATGAACGCCGCGCTGGTCACCACGTTGTCGCCGACGGAGTTCCGCTTGACCGCCTGGAAGATGCCCAGCGGTATGGCGATCGCCACGGCGAACACCAGCGAGATCCCCGACAGGTACACGCTGCGCGCGGTGCGCTCCTGGAACAGCGCGAGGACGGACTGGTTCTCCACGTAGGAGTACCCGAGGTTGCCGTGCAGCAGGCCGTCCACGTAGTGCCAGTACTGCACGATCACCGGGTCGTCGTACCCGTTGGCCTTGTTCCACGCGTTGATCTGGGCCGGCCTTGCCGACAAGCCGAGCACCGCCCTGGCGGGCGAGGGATAGGCCAAGTGCAGGAGGAGGAAGATGAAGATGGAAACGCCGATGACCACGATGACGGAGGTAATAAGCCGGCGTACCAGGTAGGTGACCATTGATCCTGCCTTCCCTCCGCGGCGGGGGGCCGCAGACCGGGCAACCACGCGACACCGGATCGTCTGGCCGCATGTCGCCCGAACCTCTGCCCTGGCCTCCGGTGTATCACCGGAGGCCAGGGCAGTCCAGCATCAGCCGGATGTTACTTGGTGAAGTACCAGAATTCCGGCGTCGCGTAGTACTGGGTCAGGTTCTCGAACGAGATAGGCGGACCAGAGATGCTGGTCTTCCAGGCCCAGATGATGTCCGGGTTCGGCTGGAACTGGACCGGCTGGTTCTCGGTGAGGAACGACGCCTCGTTCTTCACCGCCGCCGGGTCACCGCCGGAGATGGAGGCGTTGATCAGGGCATCGGCTGTCGGGTTGCTGTAGTCGCCGATCTGGTCGGATCCGCCGGTGTTGAACAGGCCGAACGTGGTCGCGTACGGCACGTCGGTCTCGCCGCCGAAGTCCTGCATCGCCCACTTGTTCTCGTTCGCCGGGGCGTACGGGTCAAGGTAGTTGGCGATCATGTAGTTGAAGTTGCTGCTCTGCAGCGTGATGTGGATGCCCGCCTGCGACGCCTTGGACACGAAGTCTTCGGCCTGGTCGCCGATCAGCGACGGAGACGTGCTGTAGATGTAGTTCCAGGCCAGCTTCGTGCCGGCCGGGATGCCCGCGCCGCACTCGCCGGCGCCGGTGCCCGCCTTCGAGCACACGTCCGTGCCGCCTGGGGTGACCGTCCAGCCGTTGTCCTTCAGCAGGGTAATCGCGGACTGGACGCTGAACGGGTACGGGTCGGTCGCCGCGTCAGCAGGCAGGTACGGGCTCTGCGGGTAGGCCGGGATCGGCCCGTAAGCAGGCGCGCCCGCGCCGTGCATGAACGCGCTGATCCAGCCCTGCTGGTCCTCCAGGTGCGCAAGCGCCTGGCGGATGTACAGCTGGTTGATGATGTTGTCGAAGTCGCCGGTCTTGTCCTTGAAGTTGTAGTTGGCGAAGTTCATGCCGTAGTCCGGCATGCCGAAGTAGTTGTAGCCGAGGCTCGTGACCTGCTTCAGCTGCGGCACGTCATCCTGCGGCACGTAGCCGATGTCGATGCTGCCGGCCTTGATCGCGTTGAACTCAGCCGTGTCCGAGGTGAACGGGACGCCCTGGAAGTTGGAGACCTTCTTCGCGTGCGGGCCGCCGTAGGTCGTGTTCGGCACCATGGTGAACGCGCCGTTGGCCGGGGTGTAGGCCGACAGCTTGTACGGCCCGTCCACGGTCTGCCACAGCGGGTTGGTCGCGTAGGTGCTCAGCGACTTGGACTGCGAGGTCAGGTAGTTGAAGATCTTCGCCATCACCGCGGGGGTCCAGCCGGACGGCGGGATGACCGCGCCGGTCGCCGACTCCTTCGCCCACTCCGCGCTGGGCAGCGGGATGATCGGGCCCTGGCCGAGCAGGTCGTCGGTGAACCAGGTCGGGTTGACCGCCGACTTGAGGTTCATGACCAGCGTGGTGGAGTTCGGCTCG
>JASHTQ010000638.1 GCA_030040475.1 Streptosporangiaceae bacterium | reverse complement strand
CCAGCGGTCGCGGTCGGCTCGGCTCGGCGCCGGAGCGGGCAAGGCGAGCAGGGCAGCCGCCACGGCGAGCAGGGCGGTGGCCGCCGAACCGGACGTGGCAGCGCGGCGCGGCCGGCGCGGATCACGTCCCGCCGGTACGTGCCGCAGATACCCGTGGCGGTATCCAATGTGTTCGTCACGACGGCCAAGGGTCCGCTGGCGCACGCCGAGTCGCTGTACCGGGACGTGGCGACGCAGACCGGCGTCCGGTGGCAACTGCTTGCCGCCTGCGACTGGATGCAGTGCGGCGCGCAGCCCCGCTACTCGCCGGTGCACGGGGAGCGACTCGGCACGAGGAATGCCGACGGGAGCGTGTACCGGACAAAGGCCGAAGCGCTGATGCAGTGCGCCGACGAGCTCATCGATCTCGCCTGGGCGGTGTACCACATCGACGTTACCGTCGGGCGGGCGCTGTCCGTCCGGGGCCTGGCCAGCGTGTTCGCCGCCTTCCGCTGGGGAGGGCTGCTGCGGGCGTACGAGATCTCCGTCCTTGACTTCCCGTATTCGGTAGCTGGCCTGACCGTCCGGCACATGAGGATGCGCTGGCCCGACGCCGACATACCGCAGGCGCCGGACAAGCCCGGCACGCGGTTCCGCCCGCTGTTCGGGGCCGTGCCAGTGGTGCTCAGCCTCGACTACCCGGCGATCGCGCAGTACTCGCGGCAAGCGTAACGGAGGCCGACCGAATGACTCGCTTTACCGATAGGGCCGACAGCATCGGTCCGCCGGCGGGTTATCCGCGCGGTCGGGTCGATGAAGCTGGCGACAATCCGTATTACTGGGCCGACGAGTCGTACGGCTTCGATGCCGCTGACCTCGCCGATGACCCGGTGCCGGACTGGCCGGAACCGACGCGCGGCCGGGCAGGACTGGCGCGCAGCCGGTCAGGATCAGTGCGCGGCAGGCCAGCGCCGGTCCCGCCGCGTGCTGCGCGGACGGTCGTCCGCCCCGATCCGGGCGGGGCCGACACCCGCCGGATCGTGCTGCCGGTCGGGCCGCGGCGGCGCATCCCGCTGAAGGTCAAGTGGGCGGCCGGGATCGCGGTACTCGCCCTGATCTTCCGCAAGGCGCTGGCATTCGCGGTGGTCACCGGGCTGTCCGGTGCGCTGCACCTGGTGGGCATCAACGTGCACCTGCCTGACCTCAAGCTCGCCTGGCCGTGGACGTCGATCACCTCGGGCACGACTACCGACACCGAACTAGGCCCGTTCGTCCTGCAGAAAATCGAGGGCATATCCCAGCCCGCGCTGGGCACCGAGAACTTCAACTTCATCTTCACGCACAAGGTGAGCAAGAGCATCGGCATCTGGCCGTGCTGGTACGCCAGCACGTTCGACGCTGTCGGCCATGCGTCGGCGACGGTCAACCTGAACCCGGGGCCCTCCTGGTGGACCCCCGCGACCCGGCACTACCTGCTGCAGGTGCTGAGCCGTCCGGTCCAGGGCACGCCTGGCCGCGTGGCGGTCACGGTGACGCTGCCGGCACCGCAGCTTCCGCGTTCCGTGCACGACGTGACCATCGACAACACGCTGTCCCACCCGGTGGATACGCAGCACAGCTGGACTTATCCCGGGTTCGGCTGCGGAGGCCTGATCCGCCCGCAGTTTTCCGAGGCGGTGCTGTACTCCCAGGCGCAGGCGATCGCGTTCCAGCAGGCCACCCGCGACGCGAAGGTGACGCGGCCGCTGATCGCGGCGGCGCAGGCCGAGGCCGCGCAGATCATCAGGTACGACTTCATCCAGCCGACCGTGAACGCCCTGGGCTACACGCTCGCCGGCTTCACGCTCCGCTGGTCCGCGGCTGCCTAGGACCCGGATCCCAGCGCGAGGGCGGGATCCGGGTCCGGGTTGCGGCGCGGGCTGTGCGGTTAGCGAACCGGGTCGAGGTCGAGGTCGAGGTCGTCGGCGACGGCCACCGCGACCGGCTGGCCGGAGGCCACCGCGACCGGCTGGCCGGAGGCCACCGCGACCGGCTCGCGGGCGGGTGCGGGGACCGGGCCGAACTCTTGTGTCTGGTCGAGTCCCGGTGCGGCCGGCGAGGCGGCCTTGCGGATTCGGGGCAGCAGCAGCGCGGCCGCGGAGGCGGCGGCCACGGCCGCGGCGCCGACCCATACGGCGGGCGCCAGCCCGGAGACGAAGGCAGTTCCGCTGGCGTAGCCGCCACGGGCGGCGAACACGGCGCCGAGCACGGCGATCCCGAACACGCCGCCGAGTTCCCTAATCGCGTTGTTGGCGCCGGAAGCGATGCCTTCCTGGTCGCGGCGGACCGAGCTCAGCACGACGTTGGCGACCGGCGCGAAGAACAGCGACATGCCGATGCCGGAGATCACGAACGCGGGGACGAGCGTGAGGTAGGGCACGGTGGGGCTGGTGACCGCGGCGAGCCAGCCCAGGCCGACGGCCTGCAGGGCCAGGCCCGCGGCGAGCAGCGGCCGACCGCCGATGCGGTCAGACAGCGCTCCGGCGACCGGGGCGACGAACACCGGCATCGCGGTCCACGGCAGCGTCCTCAGGCCGGCCTGCAGCGGGCTGTAGTGCTGGACGACCTGCAGGAACTGCGCGAGCAGGAAGATGGAGCCGAACATCCCGAAGAACATCAGCAGGGAGGCCGCGTTGGTCATGGCGAAGCCGCGGCTGCGGAACAGCCTCATCGGCAGCATGGGCTCCCTGGCCCGCATTTCCCAGGCGATGAACGCCGCGACCAGCAGCGCGCCGATCACCATGGGCGGCAGGACGGTCGCGCTCGTCCAGCCGTGGTCGTTGCCGCGGACCACGCCGAGCACGATGCCCAGCAGGCCCAGGCTCGCCAGCACCAGGCCGGGCAGGTCGAGGCGCGAGGCCGTGCCGTAGCTCTCGGTCAGCCGAAGCCGCGCGGCGGGGAGCAGGGCGACCCCGATCGGCACGTTCAGCCAGAAGATCCACTGCCAGGATGCGCCCTCGACGACGGCCCCGCCGACCAGCGGGCCGATGGCGATGGCCAGGCCGCCGACCGCGCCCCAGGCGCCGAGGGCCAGGCCGCGCCGCTGCGGGGAGACCGCCGCCGACAGCAGCGTGAGCGTGAGCGGTATCAGCATCGCGGCGCCGACGCCCTGCACGGCCCGCGAGGCCACCAGAGCGCCGATCGACGGCGCGAGGGCCGCGGCCGCTGACCCGCCTGTGAACAGGGCGAGGCCCAGGACGAACATCCGCCGGCGGCCGTACCTCTCCCCCAGCGTGGCGCCGGTGAGCAGCAGCACCGCGAAGGTGAGCGTGTAGGCGTTGACGGTCCACTGCAGACCCTCGAGCGAGGTGTGCAGATGAGCGCGGATCGACGGCAGCGCCGTGGTCACCACGAGGTTGTCGAGCGACGCCATGAACAGCGCGGCCGACGTCACCGCGAAGGTCCATGCGGTGCGAGCCTTCGTCGCCATCGCTTCCTCCTTAGAAAGTGATTGATCACTAACTTCCATGGCCAAAAAAAATTATCTTCGGTCTGCGGGTGTCGCGGTGTCACCGCTTCGGGCACCAGCTCGTCCATCGTTCGTCGACGGCCGGCAGGTCCATCGCGGCGGCCACGTTCATCAGCATGCCGACCGCGAAGAAGTCCACTACCGTCTGGAAGGGCAGCCCGGTCAGCCGCTCGACCAGCTCCCACAGGTGCTTGAACCCGGCCCTGGTGGTGGCGCGGACCTCTGGATCCTCGCAGGCCGCGTAGGCCTGCATCTGCAGGAGCAGCAGCAGCCGGTCCTCGAGCAGGAGCTCGTAGGCGTCCGCCATCGCCATCAGGGCGTCCTGCCCGGTCAGGCCGACCGCCGCCGTCGTGAAGGTCTCCTCCAGCCGGTCGAAGCATCGCCGGACCAGCGCGAGGAACAGCGCCCTCTTGGTCGGGAACAGGCGGAACAGGTACGGCTGGCTGATCCCGGCCTGCCGGGCGACCTCCTCGGTCGAGGTGCCCGCCAGCCCGCGCGCCGCGAACTCGGCGAGCGCGGCCTCGAGGACCAGCTCCCGACGCTCTTCGGCGGACATCCGCTGCCTGGTTTCCGTCACAGGCACTAAGTTAGTAATCACTCACTACTTTGTCAAGGGGTAGCGGCGTCATGTCCGCCCGACGATGCGGAGCACCATGTCCGCGATGGTGTCGCCGACGACGTCAGGCGACAGGTCGGAGCCCGGGTTGGCGGTCGCGCCGAAGGGGAACACCGGGGACCACGCGGTGGCCAGGGCCATGACGGCCATCAGGATCAGCGCGGGCGGCGCGTC
>JASHTQ010000079.1 GCA_030040475.1 Streptosporangiaceae bacterium | reverse complement strand
GTGCCGACGCCCGCAGTGCCGGCGCCCGCCGGGTCGGCGACCGCGCCCACGGCGGCACCCGCCCCGGCGCCGTCGGCGAGCATGGCCTGCTCGGCCTCGACGAGGTCCAGGTAGCGCCGGGTCTCCGCGGCCCGCCGCCGCCGGCTCCAGCCGAGCAGCCGGCCCATGATCACGGCCACCTCGGCCGCCGCCCCGGTCCCGGAGTCCGCCGCCTCGATGAACAGCCGGGTCCGCCGCCGCAGCACGTCGTCCACGTGCAGCGCGCCTTCGCAAACCACCGCGTACGCGACCTCCGCGCGCAGGTACGCATGCCCGGGCGCCAGCGGCTCGCCGAGCGAAGCGTCGGATCGCACCAGGTCAAGCACCTCGGACGCGAGCGTCCCGTACCGGCCGAGCAGGTGCTCGACCGTCTCGCGGGAAACCCCGTAGTCCTCGGCAAGCCGCCGCGCCGAGGCCCGGACGGCGGCCAGCCCGTCCGTGCCGAGCAGCGGCACCTGGTCGGTCACCGAGGCCGGAACCGAACGCCCGAAGTCCGCCACCGCGGCGTCCACCACGTCGCGCGCCATCAGCCGGTAGGTGGTGAACTTCCCGCCCGCGATGCTCGCCAGCCCGGGCACCGGCACGTCGACCACGTGCTCACGCGACAGCTTGGTGGTGGGCTTGGACTCCTTGGCCGCCACCGCCACCAGCGGCCGCAGGCCGGCGTACACGGCGATCACGTCGGCGCGGGTGAGCGGCCGGGCGAGCACCCGGTTCGCCGCGGCCAGGATGTAGTCGATGTCCTCCTCGGTCGCGGCGGGCTCGTCCCGGTCGCCGGACCAGTCGGTGTCGGTCGTGCCGACGATCCAGCACTTCTGCCACGGGATGAAGAACAGCACGCTGCGATCGGTCCGCGCGATCATCCCGGTGCTGGCCTCGACCGCCGAGCGCGGCACCACGATGTGCACGCCCTTGGACATCCGCACCTTGTACCCGGCCCGTACCCCGGCAAGCTCGTGCACCAGGTCGGTCCACACCCCGGCGCAGACGACCACGCTGTCCGCCGTTACCGTGACCTCGTGCCCGGTCTCCTCGTCACGCACCCGCGCCCCGGTCACCCGGACCCCGTCCGGGCCGCGCGTCACGGCAACCGCGCGGGCCTGAGTCGCCACCACCGCGCCGTGCGCCGCCGCGGTCCGGGCCACGGCCAGCGTGTACCGCGCGTCGTCGACCTGCGCGTCGTAATAGAGCATCGCCCCGGCGAGCCGCTCAGGCGACAGGGCGGGGGCGCGCTTCTGCGCCCCGCGAGCGGACAGGTGCCGGTGATAGGGGACCGGCCTGCGGGTGCCCTCCATCGCGTCGTACAGCACCAGGCCGGCCCCGACGTACGGCCGCTCGACCACCTTCCGGTACAGCGGGAACAGGAAGGGCACCGGCCTGACCAGGTGCGGGGCCAGCCGGGAGACGAGCAGGTCACGCTCCCTCAGCGCCTCGTAGACCAGCTTGAAGTCGAGCTGCTCCAGGTACCGCAGCCCGCCGTGGATCAGCTTGCTGGACCGGCTCGAGGTGCCGGCGGCCAGGTCGCGCGCCTCGACGAGGGCGACCCGAAGACCCCGCGACGCGGCGTCCAGGGCCGCCCCGGCCCCGGTGATCCCGCCGCCGATGACCAGCACGTCGAACCGCTCGCCGGCCAGCCGCCCGAGCGTCGAGCCGCGGTCGCGGGCGTCCAGAACGTTACTCCCCATCGCGCATCCCCCAGATGTCCGCAGGTCCAGCCCTACAGTATGTACATCATCAACCTACCAGAAACACCTGGCTGCCCGGATGAACGGAGGGGCAATGGCTGATTTCATCGGCGCGATCGATCAGGGCACCACGAGCACGAGGTTCATGCTCTTCGATCATTCCGGCGCCGAGGTGGCCAGGCACCAGCTCGAGCACACGCAGGTGCTGCCGCGCCCCGGCTGGGTGGAGCACAACCCGATCGAGATCTGGGAGCGGACCAGCGCCGTCGTCAAGACCGTGCTGACCGCCCGCGGGCTGCAGCCGGCCGACCTCAGCGCGCTCGGCCTCACCAACCAGCGCGAGACCACGGTGGTGTGGAACCGGCGCACCGGCCGCCCGTACGGCAACGCGATCGTGTGGCAGGACACCAGGACCGACCGCATCGCCGCCGCGCTGCAACGGGACGAAAGGGGCGACGTGATCAGGCACAAGTCCGGCCTGCCCCCGGCGACCTATTTCTCCGCAGGCAAGCTCCAGTGGATGCTCGAGCACATCGATGGCCTACGACCAGACGCCGAGGCCGGCGACGCGATCTTCGGCACGATCGATACCTGGCTGCTGTGGAACCTGACCGGCGGCGTGCACGTCACCGACGTCACCAACGCGAGCCGAACCATGCTGATGAACCTCGCCACCCTGGACTGGGACGACGAGCTGCTCGGCTTCTTCGGCGTCCCGCCCGAGATGCTGCCGCGGATCATGCCGTCGGCCGCGCCGCAAGCCTACGGCGTGACCTCGAAGACCGGCCCGTTCGGCGGCGAGATCCCGATCACCGGCGCGCTCGGCGACCAGCAGGCCGCCATGGCCGGCCAGGTCTGCTTCGCCCCGGGCGAGGCGAAGAACACCTACGGCACCGGCAGCTTCCTGCTGCTCAACACGGGCACGGAGATAATACGGTCGGCCAGCGGCCTGCTCACCACGGTGTGCTTCAAGCTCGGCGACCAGCCCGCCACGTTCGCGCTGGAGGGATCGATCGCGGTCACCGGCGCCGCGATCCAGTGGCTGCGCGACCAGCTCGGCATCATCAGCGGCGCGGCGCAGAGCGAGTCGCTGGCCGCGCAGGTCGCCGACACCGCCGGCGTCTACTTCGTGCCGGCCTTCTCCGGGCTGTTCGCGCCGTACTGGCGCGCCGACGCCCGCGGCGCGATCGTCGGCCTGTCCAGGTTCCACACCAGCGCGCACCTCGCCCGCGCGACGCTGGAGGCCATCGGGTACCAGACCAGGGACGTGGCCGAGGCGATGGAACGCGATTCCGGCGTGCGCCTCGACGTGCTCAAGGTCGACGGCGGGGTCACCGCCAACGACCTGGCCATGCAGCTGCAGGCCGACATCCTCGGCGTCCCGGTCAGCCGCCCGGTCGTCGCGGAGACCACCGCCCTCGGCGCCGCCTACGCGGCCGGCCTGGCCAGCGGCTTCTGGCGCGACACCGGCGAGCTGCGCGCCAACTGGCGCGAATCCAGGCGCTGGCACCCGTCCTGGACCGAGGCGCGCCGCGCGGCCGGCTACTCCGGCTGGCGTAAGGCGATCGAGCGCACCCTGGACTGGGTTGAGGTCGATTAAGACAATTATCCCGAACGAACGGTGGTGCGCGCCAGCACGCCTCGGGTGCTTCTTCATGATCGTGGCCAGTTTTCGGCGAATATGACCGAATTC
This sequence comes from Streptosporangiaceae bacterium, assembly GCA_030040475.1. Next base: position 1,555 of record JASHTQ010000079.1, on the reverse strand, counting down.
TGGCCATGATCATGAAACGGCGCTACCAGGTCACGCCCTTCCAGGGGTCGTAGTCGACCTCGAGCGGTTCCTGCGCCGGGCGCTGGGCCTCAGGCACGTGCTGCAGGTTGACCCGGATCCGGTACCAGACCGAGCTGCGCCCGCGCATCCCGTCGACCAGCACGTCGCGCGGCTCGAGCAGCGGCCACACGTCGGGATGCCGCGCCTTCCAGCGGTCCAGGCCGGCCATCGCCTCGTCCTTGGTCTGCGCCCTGGCGATCTCGATCAGCGGCATCGTGCTCTGCCGGCGCCCCGTCCCGGAGCCCCCCGAGCCCGCCGAGCCCGCCGAGCCAACGGCGCGGCGCTTGGACGGCTGCACCCGCGGCGCCTCGCCTGACTGCTTGTCGTAATGCGGCGGCCACGGCGCGTCGGGCAGCCCGGCCGCCTCGTCCCTGGCGGCCAGCTCGAGCAGCCCGTCCAGCGACCCGGCCGCCTCGTCCATCGCCGCCCACGGGTCCCCGATCGAGGCGAACCGCGCCGGGACGGTATCGATCCTGAACTCGGCCGGATCGCAGGTCGGCACCTCGTCCCAGGCCAGCGGGGTGGAGACGCGGGCGTCGGGGACCGGGCGGACCGAGTACGCGGACGCGACCGTGCGGTCCTTGGCGTTCTGGTTGTAGTCGACGAAGACGCCGCGGCGTTCCTCCTTCCACCACTTGGACGTGGCCAGCTCGGGCGCCCGCCGCTCGATCTCCCGCGCGACGGCCACCGCCGCCCGGCGGACATCGCCGAACGGCCAGCGCGGCAGGATCCGCGCGTACACGTGCAGGCCGCGCGATCCCGACGTCTTCGGCCAGCCGGTCAGGCCGAAGTCGGCCAGCACGTCCCTGGCCACCATCGCCACGTCGCGGATCTGCGGCCACTGCACGCCGGGCACCGGGTCCAGGTCGACCCGCAGCTCGTCGGGGTGATCGAGGTCGGAGGCGCGCACCGGGTGCGGGTTCAGGTCGATGCAGCCGAGGTTGATCACCCAGGCCAGCGAGGCCTCGTCGGTGACCACCACCTCGTCGGCGGTCCGGCCGGAGGGAAAGCTGAGCTCGACGGTCTCGATCCAGTCCGGCCGCTTCTGCGGCGCCCGCTTCTGGAAGAACGCCTCGCCCTGCGCCCCGTGCACGAACCGCTTCAGCGCCATCGGCCGGCCGCCGACCCCGCCAAGCGCCCCGGCAGAAACCGACAGGTAGTACCGCACCAGGTCCAGCTTGGTGATCCCGGCCCGGGCGAAGAACACCTTGCTCGGGTTGCTGACCGCCACCTCCCGCCCGGCCAGCGACAGCACCACCTTCGCCTCAGCCATCGTGGCCGCCCAGGAGCTCCGCGAGGTCGAAGCCGACCGGCTCCTCCAGCTGGGCGTAGCCGCACGATCGCGGCTCGCGGTCCGGGCGCCACCGGACGAACTGGGCGGTGTGCCGGAACCGCGGTCCCTCCATGTGGTCGTAGCGGACCTCGACCACCCGCTCCGGGCGCAGCGGCACGAACGACAGGTCCTTGTCCGCGTTCCACCGGCTGGCCATGGCCG
>JASHTQ010000007.1 GCA_030040475.1 Streptosporangiaceae bacterium | reverse complement strand
GTCTGCCCGTTCAGCACGGCGGTCCAGCCGGGGTTGTAGTTCTGATGCACCTCAAGGTAGGAGGCTACTCCCGGGCCGATGCGCAGCAGGCGGCTGTCCGGCTGCCAGCTGGTGATGGTCACGGCGCGAGAGGGGGTTACCGCCGGGCTGGCGCTCGCGGAGGTGGCCAGGCTGAGGTCGGTGACCGCGAACGTGCCGGGCGCCGCGGTGAGGGTGTGCCGACCCGCGCCGAGGGTCAGCGTGCCGCCCGGAGCGCAGAGCCGGACCTGGAGCGGGAGGTACTGGCTCAGCTCGCCGAGCGTGCCGCTGACCGACGTGCGGTAGGTCCTGCCGTCGATGCTCAGCGCCGGGCCCTGGCCGCACGCCAGGGTGAAGGGCGCCTGCTGGTCCGGGGTGACCGCGCGGAGGTTCGCCAGGGCAGGCACCGACAGCTGCCACAGCGCGACGGGAAGCGTGATCTGCTGGCCGGTCAGGGACACCACGTCGGACTGCTGCACGCTGGGGAAGGAGATGTCGATGCGTTCGGTGGTAAGCGGCCGGTTCAGCGTTACCAGGCCGCCCGGACCGATGCTCGCCTGCCGGGTGCCGTCAGGGCTGGTGATCCTGACCGTGCGCGGGATGGACGCGCCGCTGGTGACCGGGCGTACCACCAGCCAGCTGATGCGGCGCTTGCCGTGCCAGCTCAGGTGGATGACGGGGCTGGTGTTTTCGGCGACCCATGGCCTGCCTCCCGACCCGGTAATCAGGCTCGCCGGGAACCCTGGGGGCTGCGCGCCCTTAGTCGACGAGACGCTTACCTGCAGCACGCCCGGGCCTGGCGAGCGGATCTTGTCAAGCAGCGCGTCCAGGCCCGGGCCTGGCATGGCAAGCGCGGAGGCCCGCAGCCGCAGGGTCAGCGGGTTCGCCAGGGTGAACGTCCTGGCCATCGGCGGGACGGCGGCCGGGCTGGCGAAGGTGGCGGGCGAGGGCACCTGCTGGTGAAAGGAGAAGGCGACCGAGGCGGCCTGCCGGCCTGCCGGATCCTCGGCGGGCTGCAGCAGGCGGGTCACCTTGACGCCGGGGATCAGCACGTCCGATATCCCGGCGCCCGGCTTTGCCTGGGCAACCCTCGCGGCGGCGGTGATCGTGATGCGCAGCCAGCGGGTCGGGCCCGGGACCACGTTCAGCCGCTGGACCGCGCCTGTCGCGGCGACCTTGGTGGTGATGCTGCCGGCCGCCGTGGACACGCGCAGCTGGCTGGCGATCTCGCGGCTCGGGCTGTCGTCGAGCAGGCGGATCCCGATGCTGGCCGGCATCGTCATCTGGCCGGTGAAGGTGATCTGGATCCACTGTCCCACCGGCGTCAGCGGGCTGCCTTCCGCCCACGCCGTGGCCGGGTCGTCGTCGAAGGCACTGGCCGGGTCCTCCTGCTGGGTGTCGGCGAGCCTGGCGCCGTACGACGATACGGTCACGCTCGCCGCGCCTGACAATACGGCCACCGTCTGGTGCCCGGCGGCGGGCACCGGCAGCAGCTGCCTGGGCTGGCCGCCCGGCGCGCCGAGGAAGGAATCCGGCGGGTTGGTCTCGGTCGCGGTGTAGGTGTAGGAGACGTTCGAGTCGGTCAGGCCGAACAGCGAGTCCGCGCGCCGCTGCCCGTCGGTGACCGCCCACTCGGCCGGGGTGACCGGGAGCGGGTCTCCCGCGATGATGGCGGGCTGGCCGGGGGCGAGCAGGTCCTGCCCGGTGAGCTGCAGGAGCGAGTCGGGGCCGCCGTTGACCAGCACGGTCTGGCTGACCGGCAGGGTTGCGACCGGGCTGAGCGTGCCCTGGCCTGTCGTGCCCTGGCCTGTCGTGCCCTGGCTGGCGGGGGCGGATCCGGTGGCGGCCGGGGCGTAGACCTCCACCGCGGGGTAGCTGGGCGGCGGCGCCTGCTGCCTGGGGGCGGGCTGCGGGCCGGTCTGGGCGTTCGCGATCAGCGGCCCGAACGACGCGACCCTGGTGTACCCGGACAGCGCCAGCGTCTGGTGCACGATCGCCGCGGACGTGTAGCCAGCCTGCTGCGGGTCCAGGTCGTTGCGCACCACGATGTACCGCATCCCGGCCCGCTGCAGGTAGCCGGCCAGGCCGGGCACCTGCTCGCCGGATTCGATGGCGTTCTCCGCGGTCTGCAGCAGGATCTGCGATCCGGCGCCGCCGTAGGGCACTAGGCCGAGTTCGGCCCACGGTGAGGTGGCGAGCGCCACCAGCGGGTCGTCGATCGGGTCGCCCCAGGTGTAGAAGCCGTGCGAGTCCGCGGGCACCACCAGGGCGGGGTTGTCCGGCGAGTTCGCGGCCAGCCAGGAGGCGGCCTGGTACCAGTAGCGCGGCACCGCGGGGAACGACCCGGGGTTCAGCACCTGGCCGGAGAGGTACGGCAGCGCGAGGCCGATCAGGACGAGGCCGAGGATGACGCGGGCGGCCGCGGTGGCCCGGGCGGTCAGGGTGGCCCGGGCGGTCAGGGTGGTCAGGGTGGCCGAGGCGGTCGCGGGGGCCGGGGCGGTGGACAGCCAGGTTGCGGCGGCGTGGGCCAGGCCGAGGGCCAGCGCGGCGGCGATGACGGGCTCTAGCTTGTAGACGTTGCGGAACGGGGCGAGCGGGCCGTTGAGCAGGTTATCGATCGCCTGGTGAAACGGGCCGCCGAGCGGGCCGCCGTAGCCTGCCAGCGCCGCTGCCGCGGCGACGCCGACAGACAGGCGGAGCCAGAAGGCCTCCGGCATGTTCCGCTTCGCCAGCCCGTACAGGCCGCACGCGGCGGCGATCGCGCCGGCGATGACCGCGACCGGGCTGCTGACCAGGGTCCAGCCGGCCGGCAGCCACGGCGTGCCGACGTTGAAGTAGGCGACCCAGTTGCCGGCGCCGCGCAGCATGGCCGCCGCCGACATGGTGGCCGTCGTGGTAGACGACTGCTCTACGTAGGGCAGGAAGTTGAACGCGTACTTGCCCTGCAGCAGCAGCGGCAGTGCCCACCACGCGGTGGCCGCGGCCACCGCCGCGGCCCAGCAGACGGCCAGCCGGACCAGGCGCCGCCCGCGGACGTGGGTGAGGATGAACAGGCCCGGCAGCAGCAGCGCGTCGATCGTCACCGTCGCGTTGACCCCGCTCATGCACAGCACCACGGCGCCGGAGCGGGCGGCAGCCCGGATCGCCCCGCCTGGCTGGTACGCGCCTGGCTGGCGTGCCGCCGCAACCAGCGGCAGGACCGCCCACGGCGCGAGCATCCCGGGCAGCACGGAGGCCGAGGTGGACCCGATCACGATGGTGAACGTCGGCCACAGCGCGAACACCAGCCCGGCAAGCAGGCGCGACGCCGGCGAGCCGATGCCGAGCGCGCCCGCGAGTCTGACCAGCCCGGCGAATCCGACCGCGATGATCAGCGACATCCACAGCCGCTCGATGAGCCAGACAGGCAGCTGCGCGAGGTGGCCGAGCAGGTAGAACGGCGCCATCGGGATCGCGTAGCCGACGGCCTGGTTGCGCAGCGCGCCGAGGGTGTTCGTGGGATCCCAGAGGTGCCAGAGGCCGGTGAAATAACCCCAGGGATCGATGTCAACGATGAGCTTGGTGTCGAACACCATCCGCCCCGGCGCATTGGCCACCAGAACCCCAAACGCCACCACCCACACCAGCAAAGACCAGCGCAGGACCCGCGGCCGGGCTCCCGAAGCGGAATGAAACCCGAGTTTCAGCACCTTGGAAGGTCCTGAAAGCCCGGTTTCATTACGGTGGGGGGCGGGCTGCGGGGGGGCGGGCGTTGCGGTTGGGGTGGCTGGGGTGGGGGCGACCTGGGGGAGGGTGTCGGGGGGGGCGACTTGGGCGTCTTGGTGGGCGCCGGCCCGGGGTGTCATCTGGTGCGCCTCATGATCAGCAGGAGATTCCAGGTGGCTACCTCCCGGACGCCGGGCAGCCGGACGAGCGGGCGGCACCACCGGGGATAATAACGGGGACGCGCGGTCACCATCGTGATATCGGGCCGGGCGCGCAGCGCGCGGAGCACCGGCCCGATGTGCACCTGGTACAGGTTGACGCCGTAGGCGTGCTTTGGCACGTGCTGATGACGCTTGACGTAGCGGCGTTCGGCGAACTGCGGGCCGAGGTAGTGCCAGGGCGACATCTCGTGCCCGCCCCACGGCGAGTACCAGTTGCAGAACGACAGGTAGATAAGCCCGCCTGGCCGGGTAGCGCGGATCATCTCCTCGACCAGCCCCATCGGATCGGCGACATGCTCCAGGACGTTCGAGGAGAAGACGACGTCCGCCCCGCCGTCGCGGACCGGCAGCCAGTAGCCGTCCGCGAGCACCGCGCCCGGCGTCAGCACGCCCCGCCAGTGCAGTTCGTCGGGATCCGGCTCGAACAGGTAGGCGTGGGCGCCGCGGGCGCGGAAGGCGGCGGTGAACCAGCCGCCCCCGCCGCCGATGTCCACCACCGTGCTGCCGCCAAGCTCGCAGTGCTCGGCAACCTGCTGGACGGCGTCCTCGGCGAGCCTGGAGTAGAAGCCCTCCGGGTCGGCCTGCTCGGCCAGGAACAGGCGGAACAGCCGGATCGACCGGAGCAGGCCGGAGCTGCCCGCCTGACCGGCACGGCGGCGGCGAATCGGTGCCAGCAGGCTCATCCGGGTCCTCAATGATCGCGCCTGGCAGGCGCGGCGGCTCGCCTGCCGGGCGGAAAGCAGCAGCGTAAGCTCCCCGCCCACCGGCCCCGACGGGGGTAGCCCGCCGCCGGGGTGCTGACCGCGGTCCTTGACCACCGGTCAGTAACCACCGAATAATTCTGCAATCTTTCCATATGAAATCAGGACCTGACTGCTGTAACGCGGACTCGCGTCGGCGGAGGCGTGGAGCGGCATGAACGATGACTCGGGTGCCTTGCCTGCGGAGACGAGCGTGTCCGGCGGTGCCGGGCACGGCCCGGCCGAGATCCCGCCCGCGGCTTTGCCGGTGCCGCGCGCGCCCGATCCGGCGGCGTTCCGTCCCGTCGGCCCGGTCTGGGAGCCGCCGCGCAAGATCTTGTTCGTGGCGTGGCGGGATCTGGCCAACCCGCTGGCGGGGGGATCTGAGGTCCTCGTCGACCAGCTGGCGTCCGGCATGCTCGCCAGGGGGCACCGGGTGACGCTGCTATGCGGCGGGCCGGTGGCCGAGCGGCCGTACCACGTGCAGCGCAGCGGCGGCACCTACTCCCAGTTCCTCCGGGCGCCCGTCGCCTACCTGCGGAACTACCGGGACGCCGACCTGATAGTCGAGGTCTGCAACGGGATGCCCTTCCTGGCGCCGTTGTGGTCCGGCCGCCCGGTGCTCTGCCTGGTGAACCACGTGCACGACGAGCTGTGGCCGATCCGGTTCCGCCCGCCGGTCTCCACCGTCGGCCGGAACGTCGAGCGGCTGGTCATGCCCTGGGTGCACCGCAGGAACCTGTTCCTGACCGTGTCGCCGTCCACGGCGGAGAACCTGGAACAGATGCGGGTCGGCCGCGACCGGATCCGGCAGATCTGCAACGGGGTGGTGGAGCCGGATCCGCCGACGCCGAGGTCGCCGGACCCGCTGTTCCTCGCCATCGGCAGGCTCGCCGACTACAAGCGCCTTGACCTGCTGCTGCGGCTGTGGGACCGGGTGCGTCACGTGGTCGGCGGGAAGCTGGTGATCGCCGGGGACGGGCCGGAGCGGCCGAGGCTTGAGGCGCTGGCCGGGCCGGGCGTGGAGTTCGCCGGCTGGGTGTCGGAGCAGGAGAAGCACCGGCTGATGTGCTCGGCGTGGCTGCTCATGCATCCGGCGCTGATCGAGGGCTGGGGGCTCGTGGTCGCCGAGGCGGCGATCCGCGGCACCCCCGCGGTGGCGTTCGACGTGCCGGGGCTGCGAGACTCGGTGGTGCACGGCCAGACCGGGATGCTGGTGCGTACCGAGGGCCAGTTCGCCTCCGCGTGGGCGTCGCTGGCGATCAACGAGCGGATGCGCGAGAAACTCGGCCGGGCTGCGCGTACCCGGGCGCTGCGGCTGCACTGGTCGGCCGCGATCGAAGGTTTCGCCGAGGTGGCCGAGGAGACCATCGAACGCGGTGCCAGCCGAGGGGCCAGCGGAGGGGCCAGCGGAGGAGCCAGCGGAGGAGCCAGCGGAGGCCACCGCCGAGGGGGCCTCCGGGCGCGGAAGGAGCCATCATGGCGGTGACGGTGCCGCCGCCGGGCCGCCGGCTGCAGGAGTTCTACTCCACTCCCGGCGTGCCGCTCAGCTCGGGCCCGGATCGCGCCAGGCGCCAGGCACGGATGCTGGCCAGGGTGCTGCGCGGCGTCGCGGGCCCGGCGGTGATCGTCGACGTGGGATGCGGCGACGGCGCGGCGCTCGCGGTCGCGGCGGGGCAGAACGGGGCGCACCGGTTCGTCGGGATCGACTGGTCGGGCGACGCGCTGCGGCGGGCGCGTGCGCTCGGTCTGACCGTGCTGCGCGCGGACGTGACCGCGCCGGGGCTGCCTGTCGCCGACGGCGCCGCCGACGTGGTGATCATGAGCGAGGTGATCGAGCACCTCGTCGACCCCGACGGGGCGGTCGCCGAGGCCCGGCGGGTGCTCCGGCCCGGCGGGTCGCTGCTGCTGTCGACGCCGAACCTGGCCGCCTGGTACAACCGGGGCCTGCTCGCCTTCGGGATCCAGCCGGTCTTCTCCGAGGTGAGCCTGCGCGGCGTGTTCGGCAGGCCGGGCAGCGTCGTGGCCGGCCACCTGCGCCTGTTCACCCGCCGGGCGCTGCGGGAGTTCCTCGCCGCGAGCGGGTTCTGCGACGTGACCGTGGCCGGGGCGCGGTACCACGACGTGCCGCAGCCGCTCGGCCTGGTCGACCTGGCGTTCTGCCGGTGGCCTTCGGCCGCGTCCATCCTGCTCGTGCACGCCCGCAAGGCGCGCCAGCAAGACGCTGGCGCGGCGGAGGCACAGGCGAGCGGGATCGTTCCCGCGGCGGGTTCGGCATGACGCAGCCGGCCTTGCGCCGCCGGCGGCGGCGATGGCGTGAGATCGGCGGCCTGGCCGTCGGGCTCGCCGCCGGGCTGGGAATCGCGTTCGGCTTCCTGATCCCCGGCCGGCCGGCCGGCTCGGCCGCGGCGGCCTACCACCCGCCGGTCCGCGTGCGGGGCGCGTCGGCGCAGCCTGACCCCGCCGCGCTTGACGCGCAGTGGCTGGCCTATTCCGACCAGTCGGGCTGCGCCGACTGGGCCGGCGGCGACGGCGTCTCCGCGATCAGGCTGAACTCCTCCCAGCTCGCCTGGTTCTTCTCCGACACCTACCTCGGCCCCGCCGGGCCTGCCATCGGTTTCACCCGGATCAGCGGGTTCGTGAACAACGCGGTGGTCATCCAGACCACGAACGGGAACGTCAGCAGGTTCGTCACGATGACGGGCGGCAGGGCCTGCGACCGGCCGGGCGGCCCGGGCAACGCGCTTGCCGTGGTGGCGGCGCCGCCGGCCCCTGGCACGCCGTCCGACCGGTACTGGGACGAGGACGGCATCGAGATCGACGGGCACGTGATCAAGTTCTACGCCAGGTACCTGCCCGGCGGGGTTCCGTTCGTCCCGGCTGGAACGGTGATCGCCGTCTTCGACGCCGGGCAGCTCAGCTCGGCCGGCCGCGGATCGCAATACGGTGCGGTGGCGCGGCCAGACCTGGTCCCGCTGCCGCCCTACACCCCGCCAGGCGGCCACTCCCCGATCCTGTGGGGCGCCGCGCTGCTGCGCGCCGGGAACACGGTCTACGTCTACGGCACGCAGGGACCGGACGCGCCGAGCCAGGACCGCCTGCTCTACCTGGCCAGGGTTCCGGCGTCGGAGCTGACGGTGTACTCCGCATGGCAGTTCTATGCCGGCGCCGGGCGGTGGGCCGGCCGCGAGCAGGACGCCATGCCGGTGCAGCCGCCGGACGGGCCCGGCAGCCTGAGCGTGTCGTCGGGGTTCAGCGTGATCAAGGCCGGCCAGCGCTACTGGCTGATCCAGGCCGGGGCGCAGGAAGGAAGCCCGGACATCGACGCCTACCCGGCCGACCACCCGTGGGGGCCGTTCGACCCCGCCGCGGGAATCCTGCTGTACCGGGACCCGGCGGTGGGCCTCGACGCGGCGCACGACTACCGGATCCTGTACGAGGCGCGGGCCGAACCCGCGCTCTCCACCGCCAGCACGCTCGTGATCAGCTACAACGTCAACTCCGAGGCGGTGACAAGCGCGTGCGCGCCGATGTCCGCGTTCACCAACACGATGACCCAGCCCCGGTTCATCACCGTGCCGATGACCGCCTTCGACGGTCGCGCGGCCAGGGCGGCGAGCGCGCCGCCGGACTATCCGCAGGTCGTGCAGCGGGATCCGGCGCAGTGGTTCGACGCCTGGGACTACTCGAGCGGGTGCCCGCCGGTGCCGGGCCTGACCTCGGCGCGGGCCAGGCCGGGCGCCGGCACGGTCACCCTGAGCTGGCCCGACGCCGGTCTCAACGAACGCTATCGGGTCTACCTGCAAGGGCCTGGCGAGCCCGGCAATGCGCCGGTGAGCACCACGTTCGCCCGGGCCGCCACCATCGGCGGGCTGCGGGCGGGCAGTTACCTGGCCAGGGTGGTGCCGGTCAACTTCAGGCACCAGACGGGGGCGGCCGCCGAGGTGTCGTTCACGGTTCCCTGAGGACCCTGTTACCCTCTAGCAATCGAGCTAGGAGGAGCAGGGAGGAGCGCGGTGCTCCGGTTGATCATTGCCGTTGTCCTGGGCCTGGTGATAGCGATCGGCGGAGCCGTGCTCGTGACGCACGTGCTGTCCGGCTCCGGCGGCAACACGCCCGCGCCAAGCACCTCGTCGGTGGACAACTACGGCAACCGCGGATAAATGCGCAGGGACGTGCTGGTAGGCCTGGGGTCGTTTCTCATCGTGATGGCGCTGGCGCTGCCTTCCTACGTGCTCGGCCAGGTGATCAAGTTCCCGCTCAGCCGCGGCGAGACGGTCACGCTGACCGGGACGGGGATGAGCTATTTCAGCCCCGCCAGGGACGCCGAGGTGACCGGCGCGGACATCCGGGCCACGGACACCTTCACCGGCGACCCCACGGCGGGCTCGTCATCGGTCGCCGTGTGGAGCGAGCTCAGCTACGTCTACGACACCACCAACAACGAGCTTGTCCAGGTCACGACCCGGACGTTCGCCTTCGGCAGGAGGACCGCGCAGCTTGTCGGGTGCCGCTGCGCGAACGTCGACGGCGACTCCGCCGTCGCGCAGGCCGGCCTGGCCGGGCCGGTGTTCCCGATCGGCGCCAGGCCGACCACGTACGACGTCTTCGATACCGCGCTGAACAGGCCCGAGCCGTTCGGCTACGGCGGGACGGCCGTCGTCGACGGCATCGACGCCTACCGGTTCGTCGAGGACGTGCCGGCGACCCGGCTCGGGTACAGCCCGCTGTCCTCGACGCAGCCCGAGTACGCGACGATCCGCCAGGTCTACTGGGTAGATCCGACGACCGGGATGGTGCTCGACGTCAACTCCTACCAGAAGTCATACCTCACCGACCCGGCCAGCGGCGCGCAGACCACCGTGCTGTACGCCGGTGACCTGCAGGCCACCGCGGCCAGCGTGGACGCGATGGCGAGGGCCGACGCCGCCGAGCGGGACAAGATCTCGCTGCTGCGCACCGTCCTGCCGATCGCGCTCGGGGTGGCCGGCGCCGCGGCGCTGACCGCGGGGATCGTGCTCGCAGGCCGGCCGCGCCGGGACTCGGGCGCCGCGCCGGGCGCTTCGGCCGAGCCCCTCGCCGCAAGCACCGGACGCGGGCGGGGCACCACGGCCCGTTCGGGATAAAAATGCCCTGACGGGACCTGGCGCGGCGGCGCGCCTGTGGCTAGGTGCGGCCGGACCGGGTTGCGCGCAGGTAGACGAAGATCAGCACGACGAGCAGGACGGCGATTGCTCCCGGCACCAGCGTGGCGACCCAGTCGAAGGGCGGGCTGGCGGGGATCGTGATCGACAGGCCCTGGCGGGCGAAGATCTCCTGGGCGATCTCGCGCTGCTGAGCGGTCGGCCCCTGGCTTGCGGCGGCGTTCGTCACGGAGACGGCGGCCAGGCAGGCGGCGGCCACGGACGCGCCGATGACGATGCGCGGGACCGGGGGGCGGTCGGGCCGTCGCGGGACCGGGGCGGCAGGCGCCGGGCGGGTGACCGGCAGGTCAGCGAGCGGGGCGGCCAGTTCCCTGCCGGTGCGGGCCGCGAGGACCTGCCCGGAGCGCTGGTCGAACTCGTCGGCGGTGATCCGGCCGACCTGGAAGGCCTCGCTCAGCTCGGACAGCGCACGATCACGGTCGGCGTCAGATACCCGCAGGTCACCGAGCGGGAAACCGCGCGCAACCGGGTCCATGATCTGTGCTCCTTAGCCCTTAGCTGCCAGTGTAGGCGCCGCCGTCGCCGGGCCTATGCGCGGCGCATGGGAATCCGCCGCGAGCTTCGCTAGTCCGTCTGGGGCGGGCCGCACCACGCGCAGAGCGCTTCTCGCAGCGCGCGGGCGGCGGTGGCGGGGGGTTCGGCGGCGGCCGCGGCCCAGGCGATGTGGGCGTCCGGGCGGATCAGCAGGGCGTCGGCCGGGCGGCGGTCGGTTTGCGCGGCGTGGATGTCGATGCGGTGCCGCCAGGCCCGGGCGGTCTCGCGGAGGTCCTGGCGGCCGGCCAGGTCGAGCAGGACGGGCCGCGCGCGGCGCATGAGCTGTGCGACGCTGGTGGTGCCCTGGTCGGTGTGCAGGGCGAGGTCCGGCGCGAACGTGCCCGTCAGGGCGTTCTGGTTGGGGTTCGGCAGCGGGTAGCGGACGTCGGCCCCGGCGATCATGGCGCCGAGGCGGCGCTGCGGCTGCTCGTCGGCGAGCAGTTCGGCGAAGACTTCCCGCAGCGCCTCGGCGGCCGGGTCGTGCCCGCGGCGCAGCGCCACCTGGGCCTGGGTCTGCAGCAGCGCGCGCTGGCCGGCCAGCCGGCGTTCGGCGTGATAGGTGTCGAGCAGGCTCGCCGGCGCCCAGCCGTGGATGTCGGCGGACAGCTTCCAGCCGAGGTTGACCGCGTCGAGCATGCCGAGGCTGAGCGCGGCGCCGGTGGCGGGGAGCAGGTGGGCCGCGTCGCCGGCCAGGAAGACCCGCCTGTCGCGGTATCGTTCGGCCTGCCGGGCCTGGAACTGGTAGCGCGACAGCCGGATCGGTTCGCCGAGGGGCAGATCCGCGCCGAGGACGCGGCGGATGCTGTCGCGCAGTTCGGCCATCGTCATCGGCGTGTCGTCGTCGGCCTCGGCGGGCTCGTTCTCTGTCGTCTGGATCATGAGCGCGCCGGTGGCTAGCGACCCGAACGCGAAGACGCCGCGGTCTGTGCGGGTGAAGCCCGCGCGGATCCTGCCCAGCCCGGGGACGTCGAGGTCGCCGTTCTCGAGGCGGATCACCGAATCGGGCAAGGTGACCTGGCCCAGCCGGTTGACCTCTGGATACGTGGTGCCGGGGAACGGGATGCCGGCCCGGTCGCGGATCGCGCTGTGCGCGCCGTCGCAGCCTGCCAGGTACCGGGCAGTTGCCTGGTAGGCGCCGGCCGGGCCGCGCACGTCGGCGGTCACCGCGGCGTCGTCCTGGCTCAGGCCCACCACCTCGTGCCCGCGGCGGATGCCGGCGCCGAGTTCGGCGGCGCGTTCGGCCAGCAGCCGTTCGAGTCGCGGTTGCGGCAGCGGCAGCCCGCGCAGCGGGGGATCTGCCAGCCGCGAGAGGTCCAGGTGCAGGCCGCCGAACGGGAACCTGGGCGCCGGGCTTGGGCCGGTGCTCACCGCCTCGAGTTTGTCCAACAGGCCCCGGTAGCGCAGCAGCTGCAGGACCTGGCCGCCCAGGCCGTTGGCGCGCGGGGTCTGCCCGGGCCGCGGCTGCCGTTCCAGTACCAGCGGCCGCGCCCCGGCCAGGCACAGCTCGCCGGCCAGCATCAGGCCGACAGGGCCTGCGCCCACGATGATCACGTCGGCGTCCGTCACCGGCCCACTCCCCTGTCTCGTCTGTCGTCCCGGGCAGCGATTATGCGGCACTGCCCGGGTCTTGCCGCAAGCCCGCCGGTGCGCTATAGGTTGAAAATGGAAGGGCTTAGGTACTCCTTTCCTTTCCGGCCTGCGCTGCACGCCTGGCCGAGCAGGGCGTGACCCACGTCGTCAACTGCCGGCCGCGGGCGCAGGTGCGGTGGTGGGGGGATCTGGCGGCCGAGCGGGCGATGCTTGTCCCCGCCTACGTGCGCAGCGTCGAGCGGTGGCTGGCCGCGGGCGCCCGGTGAGCGGCGGCTCGCTTAGGGTGGGCTGGTGGACGAGGCGCAACTCGGGCTGAGCGACCAGATCGACCAGGCGACGCAGCGGCTGCTCGATGATGCCAGGATCATCCCCGAGGGTGAGCTGCGGGCCCCGTCGCTGCTGCCGGGGTGGAGCCGGGCGCGTGTCCTCGCGCACCTGGCGCGCGGCGCGGACGCCACCCGGAACCTGCTCGTCGGCGCGCGATCCGGGCAGGACCGGGGAGCGCACGCCAGCGCGGAAGCCTGGGAGGCCGACACCGAGCGAACGGCGGCGCTGAGCGGCAAGGACCTGGCCGCCGACCTGGCGGACTCGGCGATGGCGCTGCGGACCGTTGCCAGGCGGCTGCCCGACCGGGGCTGGCAGGTCCGGGTCCAGGTGCCGGGCCTGGCACCGTTCCCGGCCGCCGAACTGCTGACGCGGCGGCTGGTCGAGGTGGAGTTGCATCACTGCGACCTCGCCACCGGGTACACCGCGGCGGACTGGCCCGAGTTCTTTGCCGCGCTGGAACTGGCCGAGCCCATGCGATCGCAGCGGCAGGACCGGCTCGGGTACCCGCCGGGTTCTGTCGCGGCCCGTGGCCGTCCTCAGGCGGCGTGGAAACCCGGGCAGGGGCTCCCGGGAAGCCTGCTCGGGCCGGGCGGCGGTCGCAAGCCGTTACCCGGCGATCTTGCCGGCCGACACGCCCATGGGTGGGCGCGCGAGGCCTCTGGAGATCTGTCTCGAGCGAGATGCCCGGTCGTTCATGTTTGACATCAGTTTCCTAATTCTTTCGAATTCCCCCGGCGCCGCTTGCTAGCGTCTGTTTGCCGCGGATCGCATTGGGGGGATTGGGCGATGTATCCGAACACACTCGTCGAGGTCATTGGCGAAGTCATCATCGGCAAGCCGCAGGCAGTCGAACTGACCGTCACCTGCCTGCTCGCGCAGGGGCATCTGCTGATTGAGGACGTGCCAGGAACCGGTAAGACGACGCTGGCCCGGGCGGTCGCGGCGTCGCTGGGCGCCCAGTGGAAAAGGATTCAGTTCACCCCCGACCTGCTGCCCGCGGACATTACCGGCACGACGATGCTCGATCAGGATTCCGGGGCCTTCAAGTTCCATCAGGGGCCCGTCTTCGCCAACGTCGTGATCGCCGACGAGATCAACCGGGCCTCTCCCAAGACGCAGTCGGCGCTGCTCGAGGTCATGGGCGAGCAGACCGTCACCGTGGACGGCGTCTCGCACAAGGTACCGCGCCCGTTCTTCGTCGTGGCCACCCAGAACCCGGTCGACATGGAGGGCACCTACGCGCTGCCCGAGGCGCAACTCGACCGGTTCCTGATGCGGATTACTCTGGGCCATCTCGACCCCGCGGACGAGGTCGCGGTCATCCAGGGGCACAGCGTCGGCCGGATCGTTGACCACCTGCGGCCGGTCATGGACGTCCGCGCCGTCCAGCAGTTCATCGCCATGGCCAGCCAGGTACGCGTCAGCGACACGCTGGCCAGGTACGCCGTCGCGCTCTGCTCCGCCACCAGGCAGCATCCGCTCGTCAGGCACGGAGCGTCCACCAGGGCCACGCTGGCCCTGGTGCAGGCGTCACGGGCACGGGCGCTGCTGCACAACGAGCAGTACGCAACCGCCAACGACATGCAGTACCTGGCGATGCCGGTGCTCGCGCACCGGCTCGTGCTCACCCCCCAGGCGGAGCTCGAGGGGGTCACGCAGCTCGACGTGGTGCGCGACGCGCTGCGCCGTACGCCGGTGCCGGACACGGCGGGCAGCCGGGTATGACCGCCGGCGACGGTGAGCGCGGATTCACCCCGCTGTACCGGGCGCTCACCCCGCGCGGGATCACGGTGCTCGGCGGCGGGCTGGCCGTTGCCGTCGCCGGACTCGTGCTGCAATACGCCGAGCTGATCGCGGTCGGCACGGTCGGCGTCGCCGCCGCGGGGGCGGCTCTCGCACTCGTCGCGCGGGCGCCGCGGGTCACGGTGACCCGGACGATCGAGCCGGCCAAGGTCACCCGTAACAGCCCGCATGGTGCCGTGGCGCACGTGGTGGTGCGGGGCGCCTCCCGGCGGACCGTGCCCGCGATGGCCGCACGGGACCTGGCCGGCCGCGGCGCCTTCCCGTTTCCCGTTCCCCGGCTGCGCCGGGGCCAGGTGAGCGAGGTGCCCGTCCCGCTCCCGGTCGGGCGACGCGGCCTGATCCCCAGCGGCCCGTTGCTCGTTGACCGGGACGATGCGTTCGGGCTCGCGCACCGCACCCTGAACACCGGGGCGGCGTCGGTGCTCTACGTGCGGCCCCGTACGGTGCCGCTGCCCGAGGTGTCCGCGTCCCTCGCGCGGTCGGTGGACGGCCCGCAGGCAGACAACACGACAGAGGGCACGCTCGCCTTCAACTCCCTGCGCGACTACGTGCCGGGAGACGAACTGCGGCACGTGCACTGGCGGGCCTCGGCACACGCGAACAAGCTCGTGGTCAAGCAGCACGTCGACATGGCGTACGCGGCCGTCGCGGTGGTGCTCGACGCGTTCTGCGTCAGCGGGGCCGACGCCTTCGACGTGGCGGTGGACTGCGCGGCCAGCGTGGCGGTGATCGCGGCGCAGCAGCGCCAGCCGCTCCAGCTGCTCGACGGCTCCGGGCAGCCGCTGCTGCCCAAGACCCTGGCCCGGCGCGGCGTGACCGCCGACGCGGTCCTGGACTCGCTGACGCCGCTGCGGCCGGCCGGGCCCGGCCCCGTCGACCCGCTGGCCGATACGGTGCGGCGGCTGGCCGGCCGGGGACGCGGCAGCCTCGCGGTGGTGGTGTCCACCCGGCCGACACGCGGCCTGGCCGAGCCGCTCCGGCTGCTCGCGGGGTGCTACGCGCGGGTCGTCGCGGTGCAGGTCGCCGAGCAGGCCGCCGGGCACGTGACGGCGGGCGGCCGGGGCGAGCCGCCCGCTCAGGTCACCAGGACCGGCCGGGTCGTGTGGGTGATGGTCCGCACGGTCGACGACCTGCCGACCGCGCTGCTGCGCGCCAGGTCGGCCGCGTGAGCGTGACGGCCACCCGCGGCGGCGCGCGGACGACGGCCCCCGGGCAGCGCGAAGGCCGGGATCAGGGCCGGGACCTGGGCCAGGGTCGGGGCCGGGACCGGGGACGGGGTCGGGGCGGCGGCCGGGCGCTCGCGCTCGCGGGCGCCGCGGTGCTGCTCGCGGTCGCGGCCGAACTGCCCCTGCTGCGCGTGTTCGGCTTGCCCGGACTGCGCGTGGTCCTGCTGGCCGCCCCGGTGGCCTGCTTGGCGGCGGTCGCGGTACGGGCGCTGGTGAACCGGGTGCTCGGCGCGGCCGACGTGTGGCGGGACAGTTCGCCGGCGGCTGCAGGCGCGGGATTCCTGGCCGGCCTCGTCCTGGGCGCGGGACCGGGAATGGTGACGGCGGCCGCCGACCCGTTCGGGCCAGGCGCTCTGCTTCCCCGGCTCGAGCAGGCGGTGACCGACGGGTGGTACCTGCTGCTCTCCGTGCCGGTCCCCGTGCCGCTCACGCGGAGCTTCACCGACCTGCCCTTCCTGCTCGCCGCGGCGCTGGCGGCACTGCTCGGGCTGTGCGCGGTCAGCCGGCATCCGGGCGTCGCGCTGGCGCCCGCCGTCGCGGGGTTCGGCGGGCTGCTCGTGCTCGGGGCCGGCGGCCCGGTCACGGGTACCGTGCTGACCGGTGGCTTCGCCGTGGCGGCGGTAACCTTCCTCGCGGTCGCGGCGCCGCCGGCCCGGGGGGCGATCCGCAGCCGGGGCGTCACCGGGATGCTGTCCGGCGGCGCGCTCATCGCGGCGGCCGTGCTCGTCGGCGGCGTCCTGCACCCCGGGACGCCGTACAACCCTCGCGCGAAGGTCCAGCTTCCGGTGGACATCCAGGTCACGCAGGATCCCATGGCGCTGCTGTCATCGCTGCTCCAGACGCCGGCCGTGCCCGTCCTTACCGCCCGCCTGTCCGGCGCGCTGCTCGCCGCGCCGCGTAACTGGGTGCTGCTCACCTACGACGACTACACCGGCGCAGGATGGCAGGCACCCGGCGACGCGCGGCCCGCGGTGGCCGCAAGCCCGGTGCCGTCGGCGATCGGAACCGGGACGGCCACCGTGGTCATGGCCACGCCGATCACCCTGCTGCCGCACCCGGCCGCGGTGCTGAGCAGTTCGCCCGCGGATCTCGACTACGCGCCCGACCTGGAACTGCTCGCCGCGCCCACGCCGGTCAGGCAGTACACGATCCGGGTCTCCGTCGGCGTCCCGTCCGCGGCAGCGCTGGGCGCGGCGGCCGTGCCGAGCGGGATGCCCGCGGCGCTGACCGCGGTGCCGTCGTGCGTGCCTTCCTTCCTGAGCGCGCTGGCCGCCGAGGTACGTACTGCGGCGAGGCTGCCGGGCGAGCAGGTGGAGCGGCTGCAGGCGTACTTCACCGCCGCCCCGTTCGGCTACGACAAGGCCGCCGCGCCGGGCGAGGGATGCGCGAGCATCGACAGCATGCTGCGCGCCCGCAAGGGAACCAGCGCGCAGTTCGCCACGGCATTCGTGCTCGCGGCGCGGCTGCTCGGCATCCCCGCGCGGGTCGCCGTCGGGTACACCCCGGGCAAGCTGGCCGACGGCGTCGCCACCGTCACGGACGCGGACGCGTTCGCGTGGGCGCAGGTGAATCTCACCGGGATCGGCTGGATGGACGTCGACCCGACGCCGGCCTCGACCGCCAAGGGCCATGCCCCCGACCGGGAGATGCAGCCGGCCCTGACGCAGCTAAGGAAAACCCCGCCGAAGACGGCGGGCGCCGGCTCGACCGGCCCGATCGCCGTGCCGCCGCCGGCCGGCGGTCTCGGGACGGCGGGCGCGGTCGCGGCCGGCATCGGGGGGCTTGCCGTGCTCGTGACCGCGTGGCTGGCCGCCGTGTGGGCGTACGGGGCGACCAGGCGCTCA
>JASHTQ010000637.1 GCA_030040475.1 Streptosporangiaceae bacterium | reverse complement strand
GGTCGGCGGCGTCGTTCCCCGGCGAGCACGCCAGCCCGGCCGCCGCGTTCGGCTCCGGGTTCGCGCTGGATACCGCGCCGGGCTGCGCCGTCCTGGCCGGGCTCGCCGATGCGGCGGCCGGGCCGGAGGACCGGTACCCGGGCGCGGCCGACGATGAGATCGTCGGCGTGATCTGCGCCTGGGCGCGGGTCGAGGCGCACGCCGCCGCGCGCAAGCTGGCCGCCGTCGCGGAGCTGATCCGCCGCCGCCCGGCCGAGGACTGCGCCCCGCCGGCGCCCAGACCGGGCCCCACGGACGACGCCGAGGCGAAGGACCGCGCCCCGCAGCACCCCGTACCGGACGCCGGGAGAGATGTCGCGCCCGAAGGCTCAGCCGCGCAGGTCCCGGAGGCGTGGGACGAGTTCGCGGTCGACGAGCTGTCCTGCGCGCTGGGGGAGTCCCGGTTCGCCGCCGAGGAGATGCTGGACCTGGCCCATGGCCTGGTTGCCCGGCTGCCCGGCACGATGGCCGCGCTGCGCGACGGGATCCTCAGCCAGGCCAAGGCCGAGATCATCGCCAAGGCCACCAGCCTCCTGGATCCCAAGGAGGCGGCCGCGGCGGAGGGCATGGTCCTGGGCCGGGCCGGGCGGCTGACCCGGCCCGGGCTGCGGGCCGCGATTGCCCGGGCCGTCATGGAGGTCGCGCCGAAGAAGGCGCGCAAGCGCCGCGAGGAGGCGGCGAAGAAAACCCGGGTGGAGCGGTGGATGGAAGGCTCGGGAAACGCGGGGCTGGCGGGCCGGGAGCTGCCGTCGGCGCAGGTGCTGGCGGCCGATCAGCGGATTACCGCGTGGGCGAGACAGCTGCGGGCGGCCGGGCTGGACGGCGACATGGACGTGCTGCGCGCGACCGCCTACCTCGACATATTGCTCGGCATGGACTCCCGCCCCGCCTCTCCGGCCGCGGCGCCGCCGACCGAAGCGGCGCCGCCCGCGAACCCGTGGGACTACCGGCCGCCGGCCGGCCCGTTCCCGAACGGCCCGTTCCCGGCGGCGTTCGCTGCCCGGCTGAATCTCACCGTTCCGCTGGCCACCGTGCTCGGCCTTGCCGACCGGCCAGGCGAAGCCGGGACGCTGGGTCCCATCGATCCCTGGCTGGCCCGCGACCTGGCCCGCGCCGCCGCCGGAAACCCGGCGACCACCTGGTGTGTCACGGTGACGGACGCCGACGGCCACGCGATCGGCCACGGCTGCGCCAGGCCAGCGCCCAAGAACCCCAGGAAACCCCGGGCGAAACGGCGGAAACCAGGCCCGCCCGGCGGTCCCGACCCGCCCGGCGGTCCCGACCTGCCCGGTGGCTCGGATCCGGTCGGCGACGGTCCCGGCGGGCAGCGGTTCTCGTTCACCCCGGCCGGTGACCACGGCCCGCCGGGCGGCTACGGGACCTGGCGCCTGTCCACCGGCGTCCCGGGGCAACGGGACCTGGTGATCTCGATCGGCCCGGTCGCGACCGGCGAGTGTGATCACAGGCATGAGGGCCGGGGTCACGACCCCGGCGTCATGCTCCGTCACCTCACCGAGGTCCGGCACGCCACCTGCACGGCGCCGACCTGCCGAAGGCCCGCTTCGCAATGTGATTTCGAGCATAATATTCCGTATGCGGCTGGTGGTCGAACGTGTATGTGTAACGGCGGCCCGAAGTGCAGGCATCATCATCGCCTCAAGCAGGACCCGCGGTGGCGGGTGGAACAACCCGCCCCGGCGGTCATCCGCTGGAGGACACCCGCCGGCCGCCGCTACACGACCGAGCCCACGCGCTACCCGGTCTGAGACAGCCAAGCCGACGCGCCACCTTCCGTCCGGTGGCGGTGGCACAGTCCGAGACGACCGGCGCGTTGGCGGAGGGTGTCCTGAATGGGGCAGCTGGTGCGGGACGCGGTGCGCGACGCCGGCCGACCGGCTAGGCGTACTGGGCGGCCTGCAGGGCGTACAGTTCGGCGTACTGGCCGGCCAGGTCGATCAGCTCGTCGCGGCTGCAGCACGCTGCGGTCTGCCGCGTGGCTGCGGACGGAGGAGAACAGCGCGTGCTCCGCCCGGGCGTCCAGCGCGGCGGTGGGCTCGTCCATGATCAGCAACGGCGCGGGCCAGCTCCACCTGGCTGGTCAGGTCGAGCAGGCGCAGCTCGACCACGCGGTCCACCTGCGGCTCGAGCCTGGACTGCGCCCAGCCCGCGGCCGACTGCAGCCCGGCCCTGGCCGCGACGGCGATCGCGACAACCACGAGCGAATTACCGGCGGAACGGCGCGGCACGGCATGGAACGCCTTGTTCATGTGTGCCTGTCGGCACGCTGTGCGGGAGAAGGGACAGAACAGATGAGAAAGCCCGGATTTCGTCTGCGACTGGCCGGTGTCCTGGTCGGCGTCTTGGCTGCCGCCTTGCTGGTCGCGGCGGGCACGGTGACGCCGGCGCGGGCCGGCATCACCGCCAGCAGCCCGTCGATGACGGCCAGCAATGACGCGGTGCAGATCGCGGCCGACGGCCCGGATAACTCGCTGATGTTCTACTGGGCCGACAACGGCGAGGGCTGGAACGCCGAGACCGTCGCGGGCCCGGACACCACGTACTCCATTCCGGCGATGACGGTGATCGGCAACGACGTGGACATCGTGGTCGTGGGCCCGGACAACTCGCTGATGTTCTACTGGGCCGCCGACGGCTCGTCGACCTGGCACGCCACGTTCATCGAGGGCGCGGGCGCCGCCTTCTCCGCACCGGCGATCACGGCCGACGGCAACGACGTGGACATCGCGGTCCAGGGCCCGGACAACTCGCTTGACTTCTACTGGGCCATCAACGGCAACCCCACCTGGCACACCGAGGTCGTCGACTCCAGTCCGCTCTCCACCTACTCGGCGCCGGCGATCACGGTCGCCGGTAGCGATGTGTACATCACCTACGTGAACTTTCTCGCCGGGCTGAGTGCCGCATGGGCTGTCAACGGATCATCGGACTGGACCTTCGAGACCCTCCCGGTTCCCTATCTCACGGTCCCATTCGTCGCGCCCGGCATCGCGGCCAACGGCAATACCGTCGACGTCACCTACACCAGCGCCGCTGGCCAGCTGGAGTTCCTCTGGCAGGTCGACGGCTCGTCCACCTGGAACGTCGAGAGCGTGGCGGGATCGGGCGTCAGCGAGTCGACGGCGCCGATCGCGGTGAACGACGGCACGATCACCATTGCCGCCACGGGCGAGCAGGGCCAGCTGCTGTTCTACTGGGCGCTCATCGGCACGGGCAGCTGGAACCCCGAGACCGTGGCCCCGGAGGGCAGCACCGACTCCTCGCCGTCGATCACCGCGAACGACGGCGCCGCCAACATCACCGCCGTCGGACCGGACGGCTCGCTCGACTTCTACTGGGCCACCGACGGCTCGCCCTACTGGCACGCCGAGCTTGTCGCGGGCTAAGGCGGCATCGGCCAGCCGCTGTCCCGACGCGCCTACCATTAGGCGGAGGCGGGAGACCGCGCGGTTCACGCGAGGAGAAGCCGATGCCGCAGGCGCCAGCACGGCGGGATGCCAGTACGTCGCCGGAGGTCGCCGGCCTGGTCAGGTTGCATCACAGGCGGCGCGGGTGGGCCTGGGTAGCGACGGGCAGCGTGATCGGCCTCGCGGTGTACGTGGGGATCGACGTCAACCTGTTCGAGAGCCTCACCGGGACGACGCAGACCCTCAGCGACATCCCGGTCTTCGTGCTGCTCGTGCTGGCCCTGGCCGGGCTCGTGGTGGTCATCGTCGACACCTCGCGCATCCGCCGCGCCGACGCGGCGGCCCGGGCGAGCGCGAAGGGCAGCGTCTCGCACTACCCGCTGTACGCGCACGCGCAGAGCTATCCGCCGCGGCATCATGGCAGCTGGGTGTTTGCCGTCTGCATGCTGGTCGCGATGACCGCGCTCACCGTGGCGCTGCTGCCCGCCGAGGTGGACTCGTGGGGCTATGCGCTCGGCGTGGAGCACCAGGACACCTTCGACCCGGTGGCGTACGCCCAGTCCTGCACCGGCATCAGGGGCGGCGGCTGCCGGATAGTGACCGAGGGCTACCTGTCCAGGACCGGCGCGCACGCCACCTGGGGCAGCCAGGTGCCGCTCGGCCAGCCGTTCGGCGTCCGCGACCCGCTCTGGGCCTTCGGCACCGGGCGGAATCTCACCGGCGGCGACGGCTCGGCGATCCCGAACATCATCGCGGGCCTGTTCTTCGACGGGGTAACGATCCTGCTCGTGTACGTCGTCGTCGTGGTAGCGCGGCACAACAGGGAGGCGGACGCGGCCGCCCGCGCCGCGCCGGTCGCGGTCCA
>JASHTQ010000636.1 GCA_030040475.1 Streptosporangiaceae bacterium | reverse complement strand
CCGGTTCCTGGTCCGCCGGGCCGGCTGGGTCGCGGCCGCCGGACTGGGGGCCGGAGCGGTAGCGGCGGCCCTGGTCGCCGTGTGGGCCGGTGAGAAGGTCGGGCTCGGGACCTACAACCACCTGCTCGCGTCGAGCGCGACCGGCACCTTCTTCAGCTCCTCGCTCGGGCTGGGGGCCAAGAGCGCGCTCGCTGCCTGGCCCCTGTTCACCTCTGTGGTTCTCTTGCTCGGCGAGACCGGGGCCCGCAGGTCCGCCCCGGCACCGGCGGGCGGCGACCAAACCGGACCGTCCGGCATGTGAACAGGCGGGCCGTGAAGGGGCCACGCTCCGTAGACTAGGCGGGTGATTTCCCGTATCGACCTGCGCGGGCGCGGCACCGGTCCCGGAGGCGGGCTCGGCCGCGCCGCCCTGGCCGGCCTGCTGCCGCGCGCCGCCACCGATGTCGAGACCGCCGCGGCGCAGATCCGCCCCCTCTGCGAGGACGTCAGGCGCCGGGGAGCCGAGGCGGTGCGCGAGTACACCGCGCGCTTCGACGGCGTGGACCTGGCCACCACCCGGGTACCGCAAGAGGCGCTCGACGCCGCGCTGGCCGGACTCGACCCAGACGTCAGGACCGCCCTGGAGGAGGCGGCGCGCCGCACCCGGCGGGTGCACGGCGCGCAGATCCCGGCCGAGATCGTCACCGGCGTCATCGACGGGCTGACCGTCACCGGGCGTTTCGTCCCGGTCGGCCGGGCCGGGGTATACGTGCCGGGCGGCCTGGTCGCCTATCCGTCCTCCGTGGTCATGAACATCGTTCCCGCCCAGATCGCGGGCGTCGGCGCGGTCGCGGTGGCATCCCCGCCGCAGGCTGCCCACGGCGGGCTGCCGCACCCGTCCGTGCTCGCCGCCTGCGCACTGCTCGGGGTGCGCGAGGTGCACGCGGCGGGCGGTGCGCAGGCGCTGGCGATGTTCGCCTACGGCACGCAGGACTGCGAGCCTGTCGACGTTATCACCGGGCCAGGCAACGTCTACGTGGCGGCCGCCAAGCGGGTGCTGCGCGGCGTGGTCGGCACCGACGGCGAGAACGGCCCCACCGAGGTCGCGGTCATCGCGGACGACACCGCCGACCCCGCATACGTCGCCGCCGACCTGATCGCGCAGGCCGAGCACGACGAGCTAGCGGCGTGCCTGCTCGTCACGCCCGACCCCGCCCTCGCCGACCGCGTCGACGCCGAGCTCGCCCGCCAGGTGCCGGCCACGCGGCACGCGGGCAGGGTGCAGGCGGCGCTGCGCGGCCAGTCCGCCTGCGTCCTGGTCGACGACATCGACGCCGCGCTCGCGGTAACCGACGCCTGGGCGCCTGAGCACCTGGAGATCCAGGCGCGCGACGCCGGCAAGCTCGCGGCGCGGGTCACCAACGCGGGCGCGGTATTCGTCGGCCCCTACGCGCCGGTGCCTCTCGGCGACTACCTGGCGGGCTCGAACCACGTGCTGCCGACCGGGGGAACCGCCCGGCACACCAGCGGCCTTTCCGTGTTCCCGTTCCTGCGCCTGATCAACGTGGTCGAGTGCAACCGGGCGGCGCTGGCGGCCACGGCACCGCTCATCGACGCCATCGGCGGCGCGGAAGACCTGGCGGCGCACGTGGCGGCGGTACGAATACGGGTACCCGCGGATGGCGAGTCAGGCTGATGGGCCACGCACCACCGTCCGTTCGGGATGATCTGAAAGACCTGCATCCGTACGGTGCGCCGCAGGTCGACGTGCCGGTCCGGCTGAACACCAACGAGAATCCCTACCCGCCAAGCCCCCGGCTCGTCCGCGCGATCGCCGATGCGGTCGCGCAGGCGGCGGTGACGCTGAACCGCTATCCGGACCGGGATGCCGTCGAGCTGCGCAAGGACCTGGCCGACTACCTCGGGCACGGCCTGACGGGCGGCAACGTCTGGGCGGCCAACGGGTCGAACGAGGTGATACAGCAGCTCCTGCAGGCCTTCGGCGGGCCGGGACGGCGGGCACTCGGATTCGAGCCCGGCTATTCCATGCACCCCCTGATCGCCAGGGTGACCGGCACCCGCTGGGTGGCCGCGGACCGCGACGAGGACTTCGGCCTCGACCCAGACCGGGCCGTCCGCGCGATCGAGCAGGACCAGCCCGACGTCGTCTTCCTGACCTCGCCGAACAACCCGACAGGCACGTCCGCCCCGATCGAGGCGATCGCGGCGGTGTGCGACGCGGCTCCCGGCGTCGTGGTGGTGGACGAGGCGTACGCGGAGTTCGCCCGTGCGGGCAGCGGCAGCGCGCTGAGCCTGCTGCCCCGCTATCCCGCGCTCGTGGTCACCCGCACGATGTCCAAGGCGTTCGCCATGGCCGGGGCCAGGATCGGCTACCTGGCCGCCGCTCCGGAGCTGGTCGAGAAGCTCCTGCTGGTAAGGCTGCCGTATCACCTGTCGGCGGTCACCCAGGCGGTCGGCAGGGCCGCGCTCGCCCACGCCGCCGAGCCGCTGGCCACCGTCGCCGCGCTGCGGGCCGAACGGGACGCGCTCGTCGGCTGGCTGCGGCAGCGCGGGCGTGCGGTGGCGGACTCGGACGCTAACTTCGTCATGTTCGGCGAGTTCGGCGACCGGCACGCGGCGTGGCAGGCGCTGCTCGACCTGGGCGTGCTCGTCCGCGAGGTCGGCCCGCCGCGGTGGCTGCGGGTCACCGTGGGCACGCCGGAGGAGATGGCCGCGTTCCGCACGGCACTGGACCAGGTGCGGCAGGAAGGACGGACATGACAAGCCGAGTGGCGCGGGTGGAGCGGCTCACCCACGAGACGCAGATCCTCGTCGAGCTCGACCTGGACGGCATCGGCGTGGTCGAGGTCGGCACCGGGGTCCCGTTCTTCGACCACATGCTGGCCCAGCTCGGCAAGCACGGCGGCCTGGACCTCACCGTGCGCGCGAAGGGCGACATCGAGATCGACGCGCACCACACGGTGGAGGACACGGCGATCACGCTCGGCCAGGCGCTGAAGGAGGCGCTGGGCGACAAGTCGGGTATTACCCGGTTCGGCGACGCGCTGATCCCGATGGACGAGACGCTGGTGCAGGCCGCGGTTGACCTGTCCGGCAGGCCGTACGTGGTGCACCACGAGCCGCCCGGCCTCGCGCCGCTGATCGGAACCTATGACACGACGCTGACCAGGCACATCTTCGAGTCGCTCGCGTTCGCCGCGGGGATCTGCCTGCACGTGCGGGTGATCGAGGGCCGCAACCCGCACCATGTCGTGGAGGCGCAGTTCAAGGCCGTCGCCCGGGCGCTGCGCACGGCCGTGGCTCCCGACCCGCGGGCCGGGGGCATCCCGAGCACCAAGGGCGTGCTGGCGTGAGGCCGAACGTGGTGGTGCTCGACTACGGGTCGGGGAACCTGCGATCGGCCCAGCGGGCGCTGCAGCGCGCCGGCGCGCAGGTCGAGGTCACGACGGACGCCGATGCCGCGCTGGCGGCCGACGGGCTGGTGGTTCCCGGCGTGGGCGCGTACGCGGCCTGCATGGCCGGGCTGCGCGCCGTCGGCGGCGACAAGCTGATCGTCCAGCGCCTGGAGCGGCGCCGCCCGGTGCTCGGCATCTGCGTGGGCATGCAGGTGCTGTTCGCCGCCGGAGTCGAGCACGGAGTGTGCACCGATGGCTGCGCGGCCTGGCCGGGCACGGTGGAACGGCTGGACGCCGGCGTGCTGCCGCACATGGGCTGGAACACCGTGGCGGCACCGCCTGGATCCGTGCTGCTGCACGGGATCCCGGCGGGTACCCGGTTCTACTTCGTCCACTCCTACGCGCTGCGCGCCCCGGCGGCCGGCGACCTCGCCGCCGCTGGCGCCCTCATCTCCTGGACCGAGCACGGCGAGCCGTTCGCCGCCGCCGTCGAACAGGGCTTGCTGAGCGCCACCCAGTTCCACCCGGAGAAGTCCGGGGACGCCGGCGCCGCGCTGCTGTCGAACTGGCTCGGTGCCCTATGACCGGGCTCACCTTGCTGCCCGCGGTCGACGTCACCGACGGGCACGCGGTCCAGCTCGTCCAGGGCGTCGCGGGCAGCGGCGGCCAGTACGGCGACCCGATGGCGGCCGCACTGGCCTGGCAGCGGGCCGGCGCCTCGTGGATTCACCTGGTGGACCTGGACGCCGCCTTCGGCCGCGGCTCGAACGCGGACCTGCTCGCCACGGTGGTCCGCACGGTCGACGTGCAGGTGGAGATGTCGGGCGGGATCAGGGACGACGACTCGCTGGCCCGCGCGCTCGCCACCGGCTGCACCAGGGTCAACATCGGCACCGCGGCGCTGGAGAAGCCGGACTGGGTGCGGTCGGTCATCGCCCGCCACGGCGAGCGGGTCGCGGTCGGGCTGGACGTCCGGGGCACCCGGCTGGCCGCCCGGGGCTGGACCGCCGAGGGCGGCGACCTGCAGGAGACCCTGGACCGGCTCAACGCCGAGGGGTGCGCCAGGTACGTGGTCACCGACGTGCTCAAGGACGGCACGCTGCGCGGACCCAACCTCGAGCTGCTCCGGACCGTCTGCGCCCGCACCACCGCGCCGGTGGTGGCCAGCGGGGGAGTGGCCAGCCTGGCCGACCTGCGGGCCATCGCGTCCCTGGTCCGGCTCGGCGTGGAGGGCGCCATCGTCGGCACCGCCCTGTACGAGGGCGCGTTCACCCTGGAAGAGGCCCTGGCCGAGGTGAGTGAACCAGCATGACCGTCGCGGTGCGGGTGATTCCCTGCCTGGACGTGGACGGGGGCCGGGTGGTCAAGGGGGTTAACTTCCGCGACCTGCGGGACGCGGGGGATCCGGTGGAACTGGCCGCCTGCTACGACAAGGAGGGCGCCGACGAGCTGACCTTTCTCGACATCACCGCGTCAAGCGGGGGCCGGGACACCATGTACGACGTCGTCCGCCGGACCGCCGAGCAGGTGTTCATCCCGCTCACCGTGGGCGGCGGCGTGCGCAGCGTGGCGGACGTGGACCGGCTGCTGCGCGCCGGGGCGGACAAGGTCTCGCTCAACACCGCCGCGGTCGCCCGCCCGGGACTGCTCGAAGAGGCGGCCCAGCGGTTCGGATCGCAGTGCGTCGTGCTGTCGGTGGACGCCAGGCGTGCGGCGGGGCCCCCCAGCGGCTTCGAGGTGACCACCCACGGCGGCCGGACAGGCACCGGGATCGACGCGGTGGAGTGGGCGCGGCGGGCCGTGCGGCTGGGCGCGGGCGAGATCCTGCTCAACTCGATGGATGCCGACGGGACCGCCGCCGGATTCGACCTGGAGCTGATCCGGGCCGTGCGCGCCGCGGTCACCGTCCCGGTGATCGCCAGCGGCGGCGCGGGCGCGCTGGCTCATTTCGCGCCCGCGGTGGACGCCGGCGCGGACGCGGTGCTGGCGGCCAGCGTGTTCCACTTCGGCACGCTGCGCATCGGCCAGGTCAAGAACGCCCTGCGCGGCGCGGGCCATCCCGTCCGCTGACCGCGCCGCAGGCGTCAGCGGTCGCTTTTCGCGGGCACCGAGGCCATCGCGGCGCCTACGATACCGGCGTCGTTGAGCAGCGCGGCGTGCACGACCCGGCAGCGGACGCCTGCCAGCAGCGGCACCCACTTGCTCGACTCCTTGCTGATGCCGCCGCCGACGATGATCAGGTCCGGGGACAGCAACGCCTCCATGTGCGAGATGTACTCATCCACACGCCCGGCCCACTTGCCCCAGCTCAAGTCGTGCAGCACCTTGGCGTGCTCGGACGCGCGCTTCTCCGCCTCGCGTCCGCGGATCTCGATGTGCCCGAACTCGGTATTGGGCACCAGCACGCCCTCGGCGAACAGCGCGCTGCCGATCCCGGTGCCGAACGTCAGCAGCAGCACGGTCCCGGTCGCGCCGACTCCAGCGCCGAACGTCATCTCCGCGACACCGGCCGCATCGGCGTCGTTCAGGACCCGAACCGGGTTGCCCGTAGCCTTGCCGAACAACGCGGTGGCATCCACCCCGATCCATGCCGGGTCCAAGTTGGGGGCGGTCCTTGTCACGCCCGAAGTGACCACGCCGGGGAAGGTGATGCCGGTCGGGCCCGACCAGTCGAACGAGGTCGTGAGCTTCTTGACCACGTCCGCGACCGCGTCGGGCACCGCCGGACGGGGCGTGTCGATCTTCTGCCGGTCAGCGAGCAGCTTGCCGGTGGCCACGTCGACGGGTGCGCCCTTGATGCCGGTGCCGCCTATGTCAATGCCGAATGCCTGCATGGCCAATAGAGTATTCCGGTATCCAGGCGGGACGCGCACAGCCGGGACACGCACAGTCAGGTAATATCTTGAGTGAGGGCGTTCCTCGGGCTCGGGGGGCTTGTCGAGAGAGGATGCGGCGGATGCGCTGGTTCAAGGTCGCCGCCATCGCGGGTGGCATACTCATCGCGTTCCTGATCGTCGGTACGGTGATCGGGGCCGTGGTTCACGCGATATTCGACCTGGCGATCGTCTTCCTCGTGGCCGGCGCGATCGTCGTCGCCATCAAGGTGGCGAGATCCGGCAGGCAGGTCTCAGGCAAGCGCCGTGAGCGCGAGGTCCGCGAGCCCGAGCGCAGCAGGCCGCTGCCCCGCGCGGACGTCGAGCCGGTCTCGACCAACTTCCCGCCGCGGCAGCCCACGCACACCGAGCAGGACGTCGACGACGAGCTGGCCAGGCTCAAGCGCGAGATGGGCAGCTGACAAGGCCCCGGCAAGCCGGCCAGCCAAGCCGGCCAGCGGGCCGCGGGCGGACGTTACCGCCAGTTCGCCCCGGTGAGCTTGCTGACCGCCGCGTCGGTCCCGTCCAGCCGGACCCGTGCCGCGCCCGTCCGGCCCATCACCCACATGGTCAGCTCGGCGGGGCCGCCGATGACCGTGACCACGGGGGTCGCGTTCTTCGCGGTGATCCGGTAGGCCTGCCGGTCGCCGTCCAGGTCGTCCCGGGCCAGTTCCACTCCGACCGGTGCCTTGCGGAGCATGAACCTCGCCATCCGCAGCCGGTGCCACAGCGCGTCCCGCTGCCCGCTGCTGATCTTCCTCGGCTGCCAGTCGGGCTCGGCCCGGCGGACGTCCTCGTGGTGCACGAAGAACTCCACCATGTTGGCGCGCTCGTCCACGCCGGGCAGTGCGAGCACCGACAGCAGCGGCGGCCCCGACCTGATGGTCCGCACCAGGTCAGCAAACGGCGTCCGCTCCCTGATCCGCTGCTGGACCCTGGCCGTGTACCCGGCCAGCGGGCCGCCGAGGACGCCCGCGGCGGCGTCCGGCCGGTGCTCGCGCAGCACCAGGTGCGCGGCCAGGTCGCCGGTGGTCCAGCCCGCACACAGCGTCGGCGCGTCCGGGCCTGTCGCCTCAAGCAGCGCGCACAACGCGAGGCGCTCTTCTCGCGAGTAGCTCACCTGCTGATGGTAGGCGTGATTGCTACCCTGACTGAAGTCACGACGCTGTGCTGGCCCGGGGGCGACCCCGGACCCCCGCAAGGAGAGACCGATGCTTGACCCTGCCATCGCTGCCCGGCTGAAGCGGGATGCCTCCGGGCTGATCGCGGCGATCGCCCAGCAGTACGACACCGGCGAGGTGCTGATGCTCGGCTGGATGGACGACGAGGCGCTGCACCGCACCCTCACCACCGGCCGCTGCACCTACTGGTCGCGCAGCCGTCAGGAGTACTGGGTGAAGGGCGAGACGTCCGGCCATCAGCAATGGGTGAAATCGGTGGCCCTGGACTGCGACGGCGACGCGCTGCTCGTCAGGGTCGACCAGGTCGGCGGGGCCTGCCACACGGGCGACCGGACCTGCTTCGACGCCGACGTGCTGCTGAAGTAGGCGGCGATGCGCAGGGAATTCGCGTGTGTCCTGGTCCTCGGGGCTGCCGGGGCAGGCGTCGTGGTGCTGGCCTTGCGGCAGACCTGGGCGGTGGCGGTGTTCACCGCGCCGCGGCCGCTGCCCGCGCAGGACATCTCCGTCACCGGCCAGCAACTCGTCCCGCTGGCCGGCGCGCTGGCGCTGGCCGCGCTGGCCTGCCTGGCGGCGGTGATCGCCACCAAGTCGGCGCTAAGGCGCGCGGCCGGGGTAGTCCTTTCCATCCTGGGTGCGGGCACGGCGATCGCCGCCGGTGCCGGGGTGCAAGCCTCCAGCGTGCTCGCG
>JASHTQ010000635.1 GCA_030040475.1 Streptosporangiaceae bacterium | reverse complement strand
GGCGGCCAGCGGTTGCAGGCCCCGTTCCGTGCACCAGGCCAGGTAGCAGCGGAGGTCAGACTCGGTGTGCTCGCGGGAGGAACCCTTGAAGCGGGCCAGGTAGGCGATCACCGCCAGCCGCAACTGGTCAGTGAACGGTGCAGAACGGTCAGCGGCCATCGAGGCCAGTTCGGCGAAGTCCATCATGCTCTGACAGTGCGGCCGTTCTGCGTTCTCCGCGAGGTACGGCCGGCGACGCCTGGTGATATATCTACCTAGCGCACAATGAGATATATTCGATGGCGGAGGGATGATGACCAATGACCAAGACTCTCATCGAGATCGACGACGAGTACCTTGCCGCCGCCCAGCAGGCGCTTGGCACCACCACCAAGAAGGACACCGTCAACGCCGCCCTCCGCGAGGTCAGTGCGCTGGCAGCCCGCCGCCGCGATCTGCAACGGCTCACCTCCCGCGGCCTCCCCGACCTTGACGACGAGGACGTGATGCGGGCCGCGTGGCAGCGGTAGCACGCTACCTGGCAGACACCAGCGCCCTGGCCCGCCTGCACCACCCGGCGGTATCAGCGGTCCTGGTGCCGCTCATCGAGTCGGGAGTCGTCGCGACATGTGGTGTCATCGAGTTCGAACTCGGCTGGGCCACCCGGAGCAGCACCGAATTCGATCAGGTGCGAGCCGACCGCGATGCTGGCTACGAGTGGCTGGCCACTCGCGATGAGGACTGGCGGCGCTCTCTTGAGGTCCAGGCCTCACTATGGCGAAGCGGCCGCATGCGGGCGGTAGGCCTGCCCGACCTGCTGATCGCAGCTGTGGCCGAGCGTGAACGCGTCACTGTGCTGCACTATGACAGTGATTACGACCTCATCGCTCTGGTCACCGCCCAGCCGGTGCAGTGGGTCGTGCCCCGCGGAGCAGTACCGTAACCATCACCCAGAGCGGCCAGTGCCCCAGGGCTCCACGGCAAACGAACTACGCGCGGCAGATGCGCGTATTCAGGATTCGGGAGCCGATGCATAACCATGTAAGCCACGATCGGAGAGCCCTTCATGATCGTGGACAGAATTGGGCTCTATTTGCCGAAAACTGTCCACGATCATGGTCTAGGCCCTTGATTTACCTCTGTGCAGGCCGAGTGCTGGCCGCTTTCATTCATGCCGATGAATAATTATGCAGCTCATCCTTCGTCCTCTATCCGGCATGCAGATCCGGGTGGTGTGGCACCGAATGAGTGCCGTGCGGCCATTGAGCCGAGCCCGGACCCTCGGCCCTGCCCGGCTGGTCTTGGCCGGCTGGCGGATACGGTGAGCGACTGTGTTGTCCTGCGCCATCGGGCAGACGGCGCGCCTTCCGCGGCGCAGGTACCGCCGTGGGGGCCGGCCGTCGCGGTGTGAGAGGCTCGCGGTCATGGACGGTCCATTCAGTGGCCGGGTTGTGCTGATCACCGGCGCGAGCGGCGGCATCGGGCAGGCGCTGGCGCGCCGGCTGGCCACCGCCGGGGCCGTGCTGGGCCTGGGCTACGGCGCTCACGGCCAGGCCGCCGAAGCGCTGGCCGCGGAGATCACCGCGGCGGGCGGCACGGCGATCGCGATCGGCGCGGACCTGCGTCGTCCGCAGGCTCCCGGGGAGCTGGTCCAGGCGGCCGCCGACGCGCTGGGCCCGGTGGAGGTGCTAGTCAGCAACGCCGGGCTGAGCCGCGTCCAGCCGCTGCAGGACATCACCGCCGCCGGGTTCGATGAGATGCTGGCGGTGAATCTGCGCGCCCCGTTCCTGCTGGCCCAGGCTGCGGTGCCGGCCATGGTTGAGCGGGGGTTCGGCCGGATCTTGTTCATCTCCTCGGTCGCCGCGTTCACCGGCGGCATCGTCGGCCCGCACTATGCGGCGTCCAAGGCAGGGCTGCACGGGCTGACCCACTTCCTGGCCTCCCGGCTGGCCGTCTCCGGGGTCACGGTCAACGCGCTGGCCCCGGCGCTGATCACCGAGACCGCAATGCTGCCCGGCGACCCGGCACAGCTGCGCGCGCAGGTACCGGTCGGCCGGCTCGGCCAGCCGTCCGAGGTCGCCGACCTGGCGGCGGCCATCCTCGCCAATGCCTACCTGACCAACCAGGTCATCTCTCTCGACGGCGGCATCCACCCCCGGTGATGCCGGGCGGCGTCCGCGTTGGCGTCCGGATCGTCCCGGCCCGGTTCCCGCCCTGCGCGCCGGGCGACCTCCCGGGCCGGCCCGCTCCGTGCCGTCCGTCACCGTGCGCTGTCAAGGCGGCCCGGGCGCAACTGGCGCAATTTGCTGCGCGAGGACATGTATCGCCGCCTCGCCGCTCGCCTCCTAGTTCATGACGGATGGTTCACAATGCGATCGCGCGACCTTGCGCCGGGCAACGGGACCGTAGACGACTGCCCTCCTAACCGGTAGGGGCGAGGAGATGGTGAGAATGCCGATTCCGCAGGGGTACCAGCAGGTCGAGCACAGCGCGCGTCATGTCGTGCCGGGGGCGGAGCGGATCAGACCGGCCGACCCGGCCGAGACGATCTCCTTGACCATCGCCGTCCGTCGGCGGCCAGGCGCGCCCGCGCTGCCCAGCCAGGAGTACTGGGCGGCGACCCCGCCAGGCGAGCGGCGGTACGTCACTGACGAAGAGTTCAGCGCCGAGTACGGCGCCGATCCCGCGGACCTCGACCTGGTAGCAGCGTTTGCTGGCAGGAATGGCCTTGACGTGATCGAGCGCAACGCCGCCCAGCGGACGGTGATCGTGTCCGGCAAGATCTCCGATATCAACACGGCCTTCGCGGTGGATCTGGGGCTCTACCAGGTTCCGCCTGGGCGCGAGGAAGAGCCCAGGCGGTCGAGGGGCCACGCTCGGCCCGCAGAGCGAGAGCGCGAGGTTTATCGCGGCTATGAGGGCGTGGTTCACCTGCCGGCCGATCTGGTGCCTGTCGTGGAGGGCATATTCGGCCTTGACAATCGCCGCATGGCACGTCGGGCCGTACCCCTGGTGCCGCTGCCAGCGATCACGCCGCTGACCCCGCCCCAGGTAGCCGAACTGTATGACTTTCCGTCACCGCCGCATCACATCGCGAGGGAGACAATCGGCCTGCTGGAGTTCAGCGATCCCGTGGTCGGCACGTGCGGCTATCTCCCGAGCGACATCAACGCGTACTTTACGACCGGTCTGGGCATCGGTCCGGGGTATGTCACGCCGACGCTCACCGACATCGGTGTCAACGGGGCTACGAACACGCCCACCGGACTCAACGACGCCGAGGTCACACTTGACATCGAGGTCTCGGGATCGGTCGCCCAGGGAGCGCATATCGCCGTCTACTTCACAACATGGGACGAGAACGGATGGGTCTTGGCCCTCAAGCGGGCTATTCATCCGCTTCCCGGCGAGCCCCGGCCTTCGGTCCTGTCGATCAGCTGGGACTGGGCCGAGTTCAACAGCCTGGGAAACCTCGCCTGGACCCCGGCCGCGATCGCCACCGTAGACGCCTCTTT
>JASHTQ010000634.1 GCA_030040475.1 Streptosporangiaceae bacterium | reverse complement strand
CCCACCAGTGCTCCCACGGCATCCCCGACTTGATGAACAGCATGTACCTGTCGTCGTCGCGGCGCAGTTCCTCGAGCACGTCGAGGGCGAGGTCGAGGCGCTTGCGCGCGGGCACGACGCCGACCAGGCCGAGATGGAACCGGGCACCGTCCAGCTTGGGCCGGTCCAGCTGGGCGATGTCCAGCGCGTTGGGCACGGTCACCACCTTGGCCTCGGGCCAGCCGGTGCGCTCGCGGCACGCCCGTGCGTAGTGCCTGCTCACGCAGATCACCTGGTTGACCGCACCGATCTTGACCCGCTCCGGGTAGGGCGACGACAGCTCGAACCTGTGCAGCCGGACGAGCAGCCGCGACCCGCGTCGCTTGTGCCTGCTGTACCAGACCGCGTTCGGCCCGCACCACTCACAGATCACCACGTCCGCCCACCCGGCGAGTTCCCGGCTGGCCGCTGGGTCGTGCTTGCCGAGTGCGGCCCAGCGGTCGACCCTGACCTCGAGATCCGGCCGCAGCCTCAGGTAGTCGAGCAGCGGGGTGAAGAACTTCAGGTCATGACCTGCAACCGCGAGGCGGAGCTTGCGGCCCGCGCTCGCCGCTGGCCGGCGGGCCGGGATGGCGCGGGCAAGGTACCCGCGCAGCCGCTCGGCGGCCCGGTCCAGGGTGAAAGATTCCGCTGCCTGCCCGGTTCGCCCTGCGGCCAGGCGGTACAGCCGAGAATCCGACGCCGCGGCCGCCGCGGCGGCGGCGACATCGGCCAGGCTGGCCGCGAACAGCGGGTAGTCGGCGCCGAGCAGCGCCTCGTGCATCGGCGTGCGGTTGAGGATCACCGGCAGCCCGAGCGCGCCGAACTCAAGGACCTTGGTGGACAGCTCCAAGCTCGCGTCGAGCTCGGGGTGGCGCCAGCCCAGCCCGATGTCGCAGGATGCCGCGAGCCGCATCGCCTCCTCCCGCGAGTGCCCGCCGTGCCAGGTCACCCCTTCGGCGTCGAGCGCGTCGCGCATCCGCTGCCGGTAGCCGGCCGCGTCGTCATGGATCTTGTCGCCGGCCATGTGCAGTTCCGCGGTGATGCCCTCGGCGGCAAGCAGCCCCGGCAGGCCGGTCATCTCCAGCGTGTTCCAGCGCGGCGCGAACTTGCCGGTGTAGACCAGCCGCAGCGGCGTCCCGGCCGGGGCCGTGCCACGGCCGGCTGGCACGTCGGCGAGGATCGGCGGCAGCAGCACGCACTTGCCGCACGCCGCTGGGATGCTGCCCTCGAGGAAGCAGCGCAGCTCCTCGGTCTGGCAGAGCAGGTAGCGCGCGGCCTCGGCGATCGCGCCGAGTTCCGCGGCCGCCGCGGCGGTGAGCCCGGGGACCGACTGCGGGACGTCGGTCAGGTACGGCCACAGCCGCCCGGCGAACGCGCCGCTCTTCGCCGCCGCGGCGGTCAGCGCCCGGCCGCGCAGCACCACAAGGTCGAAGGGCTGCTCCGCGTCCAGGCGGGCCAGCAGGCCGGCCGCCGCCGCGGCAGGGACGGAACCCGGTCCCTCGACCAGGTCCTCCTCGTGCGGCCTGCGCACGGTGATGCCGGGCTCGGCAAGCAGCGGCGCGATCAGGCGGCTGGTCCGGACCGGCGCCTTGAGCACCAGCGTCACCGCGCAGCCGGCCCGCGCCAGCGCCTGCGTCACGGACTGCAGCCAGATGGCCGAGCCGTCGATCAGGTTCAGGTCGATGTCGCCGTAGACCAGCGCACGAGGGCTCAACGCGGACGCTCCTTGTTGTCGGCTAATCGGCTTGGCCGGCGGAGAAGAGCCGGAGCCCGTGACCGGGGCCGGGGCCGCCGGGGGCGAAGAACTCCCTGCGGGCCAGCGCCGGCTCGAGCGACGCGTCGAACGCGTAGGCCGTCCCGCCGTGCCCGACCGCGTCCGCCTGTGAGCACTCCCGCGCGCACACCAGGTCGAGCAGGTACGACTCATGCCACCCGGCGCCGTCCCGCGACGGAGCGACCCACGGCGAGCGAGCCGTCTGCGCGGCAAGCGCCAGCCAGGACGCCTCCGGCGGAGCGCTCACCACCCGGATCGCCACGCCCCGGTCGGCCAGCCCGCCGAGCGCGCCCGCGACCGCCTGGACGGACTGCCCGGTACCGGCCGCGACCACGAGCTCGGCCGGTGCCAGCCGCTGCCCGCGCAGGCTCGCGCACAGGGCGGCGGCACCGGACACGTCGTCCAGCCGGGCCAGCACCGCGACCTGCCGCCCAGCGATCAGGCCGCCGGGAAGCCCGGCCAGCCTGGCCAGCTCGGCGAGCCGGACCGGGGTCGCGTGCGCGGCGAAGATGTCCCGCAGCACCGGAAGGATCTCCGCCGCGTCCGGCGGCCGCGCCGCGCCCAGCGACGCCATCTGCTCCCGCAGCGAGGCGGCGCTCCACCCGGAGCCGTCATCGGGCCCGATGGCCCCGGCGACCTGCTCGCCCCCGGCCACGATCACCCGCGCGCCGCAGGCAAGCTGCTCCCGTGCCTGGTCCGCCCGCACGGTGACGAACGCGGCGTGCGCGCGGTACAGCGCGGGCTGCTGCCGCCACGGGACCTGCCCGGTCAGGCGCATCGCGCCGTCGAGCGCGTCCAGCAGGGCGCGGACCCGCGGCGGCTCGCGCGGATCGCGCCCGTCGGCGTAGACCGGGTCGGCCGGCCGTGACCGGTCAAGCTCCACCGGGTTGAACCTGGCCAGCTGCACGCCGAGGCCGCCGTCGGAGGTCGCGTCGCAGCTCGCGGCGACCCAGTCCAGGCCCGGCGCTAGGTGCGCGGGGATGTTCCTGACGAAGATCACCGGCTTGCCAAGCGCCCGGGCGCCGGCGATCAGCCGTCCCAGACGCCGGCCCCGGTCGGCCCCGGCCGGGTCGCCGGCGTAGGCCCAGGCGGACCCGGCCAGCATGGCCGCGGCCTCGATCAGGACCAGGTCGGCGCCCGCGCTCTCCAGCATCACGTCCGCGTCGTGCGGCAACAGCGGGCAGATGGCGGCATCCGGGCCCAGCGTCGCGCAGGCGCGCACGCTCAGCACCCCGGTGACGACGAGCGTTGGCGGGGAGAACCCGGCCGTCTCCGCGCCCGGCGCGCCGAGCCCCGGTGCGGTCAGCGCGGACAAGAACCGTTCCCCGACGCCGGCCAGGTCGCCGAGCTGCGCGGACGCCAGCGCGAGCGTCGCCGCCCCGGGTCCGGTGAGGGCGCCGCGCTCACGCCACAGCCGGATCAGCTCCGCAGGCAGCTGTACCCCGCGAGACCAGGGCCGCCGCGCGGCCCGGACCAGGGTCCTGCCGAGCACCATCGTCGAGGACTGCTCGAGCGCGGTCAGCCGGGCCTGCGTCATCGCCAGCTGCAGCCGGGTCTCGCGCAGCGACCGTGCCAGCCGGTCACGTTCGGCGGCCAGCCCCGGATCGCCCGGCGCCGGGCCGGAACCCCCCGCCGGGCCGGAACTCCCCGCTGCGCCGGAACCCCCCGCTGCGCCGGAAGCGTCCGCCGTGTCACCCGTCCTGTCGGTCACGAAACTCACGCGCGCCCTCTCCGTCCAGCCACGCCGTGATGATCCGGGCGATGCGGGGGCCGGCCTGGCCGTCCCATAGCGGCGGGAGCTCGCCCGCGTACGGCCCGTCGTGGCACGCCTTCAGCATGGCCGAGGCCAGCTCCCGCCGGGTCACCAGGCGGTTGCTTCCGCTTGTCACGGTGATCGGCCGCTCGGTATTCGGCCGCATGGTCAGGCACGGCACCCGCAGCAGGGTGGTTTCCTCCTGCACGCCGCCTGAGTCGGTGATGACCACGCGCGCGCCCTTGACCAGCGCCATGAACTCCAGGTAACCGAGCGGGGGTACGGCGTGCAGCCGCGGGTGCGTGCCGAGCCCGGCGGCGTCGAGCGCGGGCCGGCTCCGCGGATGCACCGGGATCACGACATCCAGCTCGTCCGCGACCTCGTGCAGCGCGCGGACGAGCGCGGCGGCCGACTCCGGGTCATCGACGTTGGACGGCCGGTGCAAGGTCGCGACCGCGTACCTGTCGGGCAGCCCGAACACGGCCCGAGCCGCGGCCGTGTCGAACTTCTCCAGGTTGGCCAGCAGGCTGTCGATCATCGGATTTCCGACCAGGTGCACCGAACCCACCGGACGGCCCTCACGCGCGAGATAGCCGACCGCCTCCGGCGAGGTCACGAACAGCAGGGCGCACAGCTGGTCGGTGAGCCGCCTGTTGATCTCCTCCGGCATGGAGTCGTCGAAGCTGCGCAGCCCGGCCTCCACGTGAGCTACCGGGATGCCGAGCTTCGCGGCCGCCAGCGCTGCCCCAAGCGTGGAGTTGACGTCGCCGTAGACGACGGCGAGCGCGGGTGAATTCTCCGTGAACTCCCGCTCCATGCCGGTCATGACCTCGGCCGTCTGCCGCGCGTGGCTGCCCGAGCCGACCCCGAGGTTCACGTCGGGCCGCGCCAGGCCCAGCTGCACGAAGAAAACCTCGGACATCTGATCGTCGTAATGCTGCCCGGTGTGCACGACCCGCTGCTCGTGACCGAGCGCCGCCAGGGCGCGGATCACCGGCGCGGCCTTCATGAAGTTCGGCCTCGCCCCGAGAACGTGCGTGATGGGTGCTCGCATCGCGTCCCTTCCGTTCACCTGAACCCGCTAGGATCCGCCGCCGTGACGCCCGTCCGATCGCCCCGACCGTCGACCCGACCGTCGCCGCGGGCGCTCTGCCTCGCTGCCTCGGTCGCCTGGCGGCACGTGACCGGCGACCCGGTTCGCGCGCTGGTGCTGGCCTGGCGGGTGCTGCCGGCCCCGCTGCGCGGCGGCCTCCGTCTGGCCGGCCCTTACGGGCGCGCGACGACGCTGTGGGGGTCGGGGGAGCGCGACGCGGCGCTGGCCGCGCTGGCCGCCAGGCCCCGGCGCCTGGCCGCCTTCGCCCTGGCCACCGACCAGCCGGCGGCCGCGGCGAGCGCGATCGCCGCGCTGCCGGA
>JASHTQ010000633.1 GCA_030040475.1 Streptosporangiaceae bacterium | reverse complement strand
ATGGTGTCCTCGACTGTCGGCTCGCCGATGAGGACCTGCTGGAAGCGCCGCTCCAGCGCCGGGTCCTTCTCGATCCGCTGCCGGTACTCGTCCAGCGTGGTCGCCCCGACCATCCTCAGCTCGCCCCTGGCCAGCATGGGCTTCAGCATGTTGCCCGCGTCCATCGCGCCCTCGGCGGCGCCGGCCCCGACGACCGTGTGCAGCTCGTCGATGAACGTGATCACCTGGCCGTTGCTCTCGCGGATCTCGTTCAGCACCGACTTGAGGCGCTCCTCGAACTCGCCGCGGTACTTGGAGCCGGCCACCATGGCGCCGAGGTCAAGCGCGATCAGCCGCTTGCCGCGCAGCGACTCGGGCACGTCGCCGGCCACGATCCGCTGCGCGAGGCCCTCGACCACCGCGGTCTTGCCCACGCCCGGCTCGCCGATCAGC
Source organism: Streptosporangiaceae bacterium (assembly GCA_030040475.1). The sequence goes on along the minus strand of JASHTQ010000633.1, from coordinate 2,620 downwards.
ACCGGGTTGTTCTTCGTCCGCCTGGACAGCACCTGGATGACCCGCCTGATCTCGGCGTCCCTGCCGATGACCGGGTCGAGCTTGCCGTCCCTGGCGGCCTGGGTGAAGTCGATCCCGTACTTCTCCAGCGCCTTGTAGGTGCCCTCGGGGTCCTCGCTGGTGACCCGCGCACTGCCGCGGATCTGGGCGAAGGCCTCGGTGAGCGCCTGGGGTGTCGCGCCGACAGAGGCGAGGATGGTCTTCGCGTCGCCCCCGTCGGCCGCCAGGCCGACGAGCAGGTGCTCGGTGGGGACGTACTCGTCGCCCATCTCCCTGGCCCGGTTGCGCGCCGTGTCGATCGTCTTGAGCAGCGGCCGGGACAGCTCGGGTGCGCTGAGCGTGGCCCCGCTGGCGCGCGGCAGCCTGGCCAGGCGCTCCTCGGCCTGCTTGGCGACGAGCGCGGGGTCGGCGCCGATCGCCCGCAGCAGCTGGGCGGCGTTGCCGTCCGCCTGCTCGATCAGGGCGAGCAGCAGGTGCAGCGGCTCGACCTGCGGGCTGCCGTCCGCCGCGGCGCGGCGCACCGCGACCGACAGCGCCTCCTGGCTCTTGCGTGTCAGCTTCTCATCCATCGCGTATCTGTTTTTTCCTATTTGGTTGTCGTATGTCTCGCTGCCCGGGGCCGCGCTTCGGGTGGTGAATCCCCGGTTTCATCGCCTTCTAGGGTGGTGAATCCCCGGTTTCATATCGTCGTTTCCTGGCCAGGCACCGGCTGGCCAGGCACTGGCTGGGCCGACGCCGGCGGGCCCGCCGCTGGCTCCCAGGCGGCGACGCGGGCGCTGCGCACCGGCACGAGGCCGGTCCGACCCGGTTCGGTGCCGGTCCGGCGCAGCTCGGCGAGCCGGGCGGCCACCGCGCGGGTGGATTCCAGCTCCATGCGCAGCTGCGCGATCTCGGCGTGCAGCTCGGCGACGAGCCTGCGGGCCTGCTCGAGTTCCCTGTGCTGGTCCAGGATCAGCTTGATGCCGGAGAGGTTGACGCCCTCCTGCTGGGAAAGCCGCTGGATCTCGCGCAGGGCCAGGATGTCCCGCATCGAGTAGCGCCGCCCGCCGCCGCCGCTGCGCCCAGGCGACACCAGGCCGCGCCGCTCGTATTCGCGCAGCGTCTGCGGGTGCATGCCGGACAGCTCGGCGGCGACCGAGATGACGTAGACGGGCAGTTCGTTGGATGGCTCGTAGGGGCTGTTCATGTCGTTCCTTCCCGTCAGGCCTCTTTCGCCCGCTCGAGGAGGTCCTCCCGCGGGTCCTGGCCTGCCGTGGCCTCGCGCAGTTCCTCCACTGCGCTGCGGGCCTTGCTGTTCAGGTCCTTCGGCACCTTGACGTCAACCGTGACGATCAGGCTTCCCGTGGTGCCGTCCTTGCGGCGCACACCCTTCCCGGCGACCCGGAACTTCGTCCCGTTCTGGGTGCCCGGCGGGATCCGCACGGTCACCGGCGCGCCCCGGAGCGAGGGCACCTTGACCTCCGCGCCGAGGGCCAGCTCCGGGTACGTCACCGGCACGCTCACGGTCAGGTCGGAACCCGACCGCCCGAACACGGGGTGCGGCTTCACGTGCACGCGGACGTACAAGTCGCCCGCCTGCCCGCCGCGCTCGCCCGGAGCGCCCTTGCCCGGGATCTTGATCCGCTGGTTGTCCGAGACGCCCGCGGGGATGCGGGTCTGGATGGTGCGCGAGCTCATCGCCCGGCCGCTGCCCGTGCAGGCCGGGCACGGGTCGTCCACGACCATGCCGCGGCCGTGGCACTCCTTGCACGGCTCGGAAATCCCGAACGAGCCGAGGTTCCTGCTCGACTGGCCGGTTCCGCCGCAGGACGGGCAGACCTTGGGCATGGTGCCCGCCTTGGCGCCGGTGCCGCGGCAGGTCGGGCAGGCCCCCTCGCCGGTCAGCCGCAGCGCCACCGTGGTGCCGTCGATGGCGTCGCCGAAGCCCAGCGTGGTCTCGGTCTCCACGTCGGCGCCGCGGCGCGGCCGGTTCTGGGCCGTGGTCCTGTTGCCGCCGCGGTTGAACACGGTCCCGAACAGGTCGCCGAGGCCGCCGCTCGCGTCCCCGGCCCCGCCGAACAGGTCGCCCAGGTCGAAGTTGAACCCGCCGCTCCCCGGCCGGGCGCCGGTCGGCACCCGGAAGCCGCCGCCGAACATCGAGCGCGCCTCGTCGTATTCCTTGCGCTGCTTCTCGTCGGAAAGGACCGAGTAGGCCTCGGAGATCTCCTTGAACTTCTCCTCCGCCGCCGTGTCCCCCTTGTTGGCGTCCGGGTGGTACTTGCGGGCAAGCTTGCGGTAGGACGCCTTGATCTCGGCGGGCTTCGCCGTCTTGGAAACCCCTAGGGTCTTGTAATAGTCCTTCTCGAGATAGTCCTTCGTGCTCATCCCGCCTCGCCGAGCTTTCTAGTTAGTTGTCGTCCTCGTCCGATGCCCAGCCGGGCTCGTTGCTGGCGCCGTCCGGGCCGGTCGCGGGTTCCGCGACGGCGACCCTGGCCGGGCGCAGGATCCTGTCGCCGACCTTGTAGCCGGGCTGCAGGATCTCGACGCACGTGACCTCGGTGACGTCGGGCGAGTAGGAATGGGTCAGCGCCTCGTGGATCTT
>JASHTQ010000632.1 GCA_030040475.1 Streptosporangiaceae bacterium | reverse complement strand
GCGATGTAGCGGGGTCATCCTCGCGAACGATGCGTGGGGCGGATGCGCTAGCTACCGTCATTGTGTGACTACGAATCGTCCAGCTGACAGCGCCGGGCTGCTGGTAAGACGCTGGTTTCCCGCCGTGGCCGCGGAGAGCCAGTGGCTGGCCGCCGTCGTGCTCGCGGCCGCTGCCGGAGGCATCATGCTCATGATGGCGGCCGGGGCGGGCGGGCGTTCAGGAGGGGGCCAGCTGCTCATCCCGCTGCTGGCCTGTGTCCCCGTCGTTGTCCTGCGGCGCTGGCCGCTGCCGGTGCTCGGGGCGGCGACAGCCGCGGCCGTGGTGGTCACGGCCCTGGGCATCGCCTCGCTGCCGTTCGGAGTACTGCTCGCCCTGGCGTTGTATTTCTCGGCTCTGGGACCGCCCAGGCCAAAGTCGATCGTGCTCGTCCTTGCCGTCGCCGCGGTGCTGGGTGCGGCGGTGGTGTACTCGCTGTTCGCGGTGCCGAGGGCACCGGCGGCGGCCGAGCTCGCGGAGATTTTCGTGCCGCTGGCGGGAGCCTGGTTCATCGCGGACAGCGTCGCGGCGCGGCGGCGCTACCAGGCAGGCCTGGCCGCGCAGGCCGAACGCGAGCAGGTCGCCGAGGTCCGGGAGGAGCGGGTGCGGATCGCCCGCGAAATGCACGACGTCGTCGCGCACGCGCTCGCGGTGATCACGGTCCAGGCGGGGGTCGGCAGGTGCCTGGCGGATCGGCGCCCGGATGAGGCAAGCGCCACGTTCGGGTCGATCGAGGCGATCGGTCGGATCGCTCAGGACGAACTGCGCGTCGTGCTCGGCCTGCTACGCGACGGGGATGCCGGGACCGTACCGCTGGCGCCGGCGCCGCGGCTCATCGACGTAAAGGACCTGGCCGACACGGTGCGGGCCTCCGGCGTCAGCGTGAAACTCACGATGGAAGGGGCCGATCGCCGGCTTTCCCGTTCGCTGGAGCTGTCGATCTACCGCGTGGTGCAGGAGGCGCTGACCAACGTGGTGAAGCACGCGCCCGGCGCCCGGGCGGTGGCCGAGCTGACCGTATCGGCCAGGAAGGTGCGCCTGGTCGTCCGCGACGACGGCGGGCCGACCGGCGGTCGGGCGCCAAGAGCCGACCTGGGCACGGGCCACGGGATCAGCGGGATGCGGGAGCGGATCGGCGCGTTCGGCGGATGGCTGGTGGCGGGGCCGGTGGCCGGCGTCGGCTTCCAGGTGACCGCCGAGATCCCGATTGAGGATGTGGCGGGTTGATCAAGGTCCTCGTCGTCGATGACGAGACGCTGCTGCGCTCCGCGTTCTGCTCGCTGATCGAGGCGCAGGATGACCTTGAGGTCGTCGGTGCGGCGGCCGACGGCCAGGAGGCGGTGGAGCTCGCGGCGAGCCTGGCGCCCGACGTCGTGGTTATGGACGTGCGGATGCCGGTAATGGACGGAATCGAGGCGACCAGGCAGATCGCCCGCGCTGGGTCCGGGTCCCGGGTGCTGATCCTCACCACGTTCGACCTGGACCAGTACGTCTTCGAGGCGCTGCGGGCCGGGGCGAGCGGGTTCGCGCTCAAGAGCCGCCCGCCAGAGGAACTGGTCAGCGGCATCCGCACGGTCGCCGATGGCGAGGCGCTCCTCGCGCCGAGCGTGACACGCCGCCTGATCGCGCACTTCACCGAGCTCACAAGCACTACGGCCAAGGCTCCCTGGGGCCTGGGCGAGCTGACCGAACGCGAGCGGGAGGTGCTGGAACTGGTCGCTCGCGGCCTGTCCAACGCCGAACTGGCCGCCACGCTGCGCATCACGCTGCCCACGGCCAAGACGCACGTCAGCCGGATCCTGACTAAGCTGGGCGCCCGCGACCGGACCCAGCTCGCCATCCTCGCCTACGAATCGGGCATCGTCAGCCGCTGAGCCGACCCCCGTCATCCGCAGGAATGACGGGAACTTGTGCTGCTCGCGCACGATGACGGCCGGCGGCCAGCTGGTCACGATTGTCTGCCATGAGCGTCATAGACACGCAAGCCGGCCCGTTCCGGTGGGCAGCGGTCGTTCCCGGATCGCCGGTCGGCGGCGGCCTTCACAACATCGGGCAGATTCTCATCATCTTCCTCGTGCTCGGCGCGGTGGGCTTCAGCGTGGTGCGCTTTCGCCGCGGCCGACACACCGCACCGCGCGACGAGGCGTGGGTCCGGCAGGAACCGTCCGCCGCGGCCGCCACAACCGGCACCGCAACCGTGGCACCGGCCCGTGCCGTCGGCGACCCCGAGCACTCGGCCGGCGGATGGGCGGTGGAAACTAGCGGCCTGATCAAACGTTTCGGGATCAACGTGGCGGTCGACGATGTGGAACTACGCGTCCCGCGCGGGTCCGCATTCGGCTACCTGGGGCCGAACGGCGCTGGGAAGACTACCTTGATCCGCACCTTGCTCGGCCTGACCCGGGCCGATGGCGGCACGATGTCGCTGCTCGGCACCCCGGTGCCTAGAGGCCGCCGGGAGGCGCTAGCGCGGGCCGGCGCGATCGTCGACGAGCCCCGCTTCCACCCGCACCTGACCGGACGGGAAAACCTCCGGTTGCTCGCCGAGGCCCGCGGCGGGAAGGCGAAGGAGCGCATCGGCCCGTCGCTTCGGCGCGTCGGGCTCGCCGGGCGCGCCGACGACAAGGTGGGGTCGTACTCCATCGGCATGCGTCAGCGCCTGGGCGTCGCCTCCTGCCTGCTCGGCGATCCTGAGCTGCTGATCCTCGACGAGCCGATGAACGGCCTGGACCCGGCCGGCATGCACGAGATGCGAGAGATGATCGAGAGCCTCGTCGAGGAGGGGCGGACGGTGGTGCTCTCCTCCCACCTCCTCGACGAGGTCGAGCGGTCTTGCGACGCGGTCGCCATCGTCGACCGCGGACATGTGGTCCGGCAGGGGCCGATCGAGGAACTCGTCCGCGGCGCGGGCGCCTTGGTGGTGAGTGTCGAGTGCGCGGACCCGGAAGCGGCGCGGCAAGTCATCGAGCGCTCCGGCATCGCAGCAGGCGTCGAAGTCAGCGAGCCGGGAGTGACGATCACGTTCAACGCGGGGAGTTCCCGCCAGGACATCGCCGATATGACCAGGCGGCTCGTGGCGGCAGGCGTCGACGTCTACGGCCTACAGCAAGTGAAGACGACCCTGGAGGACTGGTTCTTGACGGTCACGAGCAGGCTGGGAGGAGACCAGTGAGCATCATCGAAACCGACACCAGGCCGCGGACGTCCCCGGCTCCGGTCCCGGCCCTGCGCCGGATGACCGCTGCCCTCCCGACCTGGGGGCTGATCGCGACGAAGAACCTGGAGCTGCGACGACGGCGCGGGCTCATGATCGCGGTCCTCGTGCTGATCGTTGCCCCGCCGGTCGTGGTGCTCGGCTTCCGCCTGCTCTTCCACGCGCTCGACCCCAAGATGTACGGGCCGGCCGGAACCCCGGGCGTGTACGACGGCCTCCTCAACACGATGGCAGAATTCGGCTTCATCATCGCCGCCGCATTCGGGGCCGCCGCGGGCTCTACCGACCTGACGGACGGGATGTTCCGGAACCTGGTGATCACCGGCCGGTCCCGTGTCGCGCTTTTCCTCGCCCGCGTCCCCGCCGGACTGGTGATCCTCCTTCCCCTCGCCGCGCTGGCCTTCACCGCGGTCAGCCTCGTCACGACCTTCGAGAGCGGCCCCCAGCCGAGCTACGTAATCGTCGCCAACGGATCGCTCCCAGCCCATCTCGGCCAGGAGCAGTTCACGCACCTCGCCGACGAATACCCCGCACATGCCCGAGAGCTCTTCGGGCCGGTACCCGCCGAGCTGCTGCCAGGGGAATCAGTAGCCGACTACGACTACGACGTGTACGTCTCAGCCGAGTTCCAGCAGCTCAGCCCGCCAGTCAACGAGATGGCGAAGACCGGGCTCTGGCTGGAGCTTGTGATCGGCGTCGGCTTCATGACCGGCCTCGGCCTCGGCGCCCTGACCGGCGAGCGAACGATATCGACGGTCTTGTTGATCGTCCTCCAGATCATCCTGACGCCGATCCTCTCGGTTTTCGCCATCCCTTACTTCCTGGACGGCCAGCGCCTCGTCGTCGGCGTCGCGCTGGATCAACTCCGGCCGGCCTACCTTGACGCGTCGTCCCCGCAAACGGCCGGCGGAGGAGGACCCCTGCACAGCATCTTCGGCGGAGTGACGCTGCGCATCCCGCCGATGCCCACGTGGGCGGTGATCGCGGTGATCGCCGGCTGGATCGTCGGCTGGTCAGTGATCGGAGCGTGGCGGATGACGACCCGCGACGCCTGACGGCCTCGCCATCCCGGCGGCGACGATGGCCGCCGCGCTGCGGGCGACGTCGTCGTCGGTCGCCCAGCCCGACATGACAGGCAGCGCCAGGGTCTGACCCGGATCCCCGGCCGCCGGCGGCAGCGCCTCGTCGAACCGCGCGAGCGCGGCAAGCGCGGCGCCGTCCGGTGCCTCCGGCGCCACGCGAAGCCCGGTCCCAGGGGTCCTGGTCCCCGGCAGCTCGAATTCCCGCAGCGGCGCCCCCAAGAGTCGGCTCATGCCGTACCCCGCACCACCCTCCGTTCAGCTAATTATTCCGAACGAACGGTGGTGCGCGGCCCCCGCCCGGTTCCTGTCCGGCCGGGTGCCGCCACGTGGCCGGCCCTCCGGGGATCGCGGCCGGTCATGACCTCCTGGCGAGCAGCGCGAGGATGTCGAAGATCACCGTGGCGGCGGCGATCGAGGTGATCTCGGCGTGGTCGTAGGCGGGGGAGACCTCGACCAGGTCGGCGCCGACCAGGTTGAGGCCGGTCAGGCCGCGCAGCACGCGCAGCAGTTCGCGGCTGGACAGCCCGCCCGACTCCGGCGTCCCGGTGCCAGGCGCGAAGGCCGGGTCCAGGACGTCAATGTCGATCGACAGGTAGACGGGCAGGTCGGCCACCCGCTCGGTGATCGCGTCGATCGCCCCCGGTACGCCCAGCGTGTCGATGTCGCTCGCCCTGATCGTGCGGAAGCCGAACCTCAGGTCGTCGTCGAGGTCGGCGCGGCCGTAGATGGGACCGCGGATGCCCACGTGGATCGAGTGGTCCTCGACCAGCAGCCGCTCCTCGAACGCCCGCCGGAAGATCGTGCCGTGCGTGGTGGGCGCGTTGAAGTAGGTGTCCCAGGTGTCCAGGTGCGCGTCGAAGTGCACCAGGGCGACCGGGCCGTGCGCATGGGTCACCGACCGCAGCATCGGCAGCGCGATCGTGTGGTCGCCGCCGATCGCGATCACCTTCCTGTCGCCGTGCAGCAACTCCGCGGCGTGCGCGGCGATCTGCCGCATGGCCTCCTCGATCGAGAACGGCGTCACCGGCACGTCGCCCGCGTCCACGACCTGGATGGCGGAGAACGGGGAGGTGTCGAGCTCGACGTGATGACCGGGCCGCAGGTGCCGCGAGGCCTGCCGGACGGCCATCGGGCCGAACCGTGCCCCTGGCCGGTAGGAGGTGCCGCTGTCGAACGGCGCCCCGAGCACCGCCACGTCGTAGTCCGTTACCCGGTCGATCTCGGGCAGCCGGCCGAACGATCCGGAGCCCGCGAACCGGGGCACCTTCCTGCCGTCCACCGGCCCGACCGGCCCGACCGGCTCGCCGCTGCGCATTGGCATGCCAATCTCCCATCTGTCGTCGCGAGGGATCAGGCTGCCACGTTACGGGCAATGTCGTGCCTCGTTCATGGGTTTGCGCAGGCCAGCCTGCGGTGGCCCCCGCACCGGGCCACCGCAGCAGGCGTGCCAGCGCCGACGTGGAGGAGGCCATCCTCGCCGCGACCCTGGAGATCCTGGACGAGGCGCGATTCAAGGACCTGACCGTGGAGGCGGTGGCGGCGCGCGCCGGGGCCGCGAAGACCGCGGTGTACCGGCGCTTGCCGTCCAAGGTGCCCCTCGTGGTGGAGGCACTCACCCGCTCCCAGCCCGTGCTCGCCGCCCCGGACACCGGGGACCTGCGCACCGACATGATGGCGCTGGGGAAGAAGACGGCCGTCGGCGGCCAGCGTTCGATCGAACGGCTGCTGCCCGTCGTAACCGCCTACCTGGGGGTCGATGATGACCTCATGGCCCTGGTCCGCGACCGGTTCTTCCAGCCGCGACTGCAGGCTCTCCAGACGATCGTGGCGCGCGGCGAGATCCGAGCGGACGCCGACGTGGGGCTGGCGTTCGACCTGCTGTTCGGCCCGCTGGCCTACCGGTGGCTGCGCGGCGTCCCATCCGATGACGAGACGGTCAGCCGCCTCACCAGCCTTGCGGTACAGGGCCTGCAGCCACGCGAGGAGAGGGAAACCGATGAACGACTTGGGTCTCGGGCCGGTCGGCGTAGCGCTGAACGTGTCGGACACATATCTGGACGAGGCCGCCGAACTTGAGCGGCTTGGCTATCCCGCGATCTGGCTGTCCGGGGGGCAGATCGACCGGCTGGACCGCCTCGCGGATCTCATCCGGGCGACGAAGGCCGTCCAGGTGGCCTGTCGGGTACCTGGCTCAGTGACCCCAGCAGCGCGAGCGCTTCTTCCCGCGACAGCGCCCGTCCGGCGGCCAGCTCGGCGTCCCACTCCTGCTCGGTTACGGCGGCGTGCCCAGGGGCCAGGAGCTCCTCGAACATGACGGCCTCCTGCGGTGTGCTCAGCATGCCCGACTCATGCCGGACGGCCTCGGCCGCGCCGGCCAGGCGGGCCGCCCGCCGCGGGTCACCCAGGCCGCCGGCGATCGCCGCGGCCAGTTCCAGTGCGTGCACGAACAAGAGTGTGTTACCGGAAGTGGCGTGGTAATCGAACACGCTGGCGAGCATGTCCCTGGCCTCGCCCGGGCGGCCCGCGCGGAAGCTGACTAGCGCGAGCGATTGCCGGTCGAGGGCGATGCTGAACGGTTCCCCGCGTTCGGAGTCGAGCGTGAGCCCCTCCCGCAGCGCCTCGATGGCGCGATCGAGGCGGCCCGCGGCGCTTTCCAGCTGGCCCAGGTTGACCAGCGCACCGGCCAGCTGAAGCTTGTTGCCGATCTCGCGGTTGATGGCGATGGCCGCCTCGAGCATGGCTCGCGCGGTGTCTGGGTCGCCGAGGTGACGGTGGACGATGCCGAGGCTGTTCAGATCCCGTGCCTGCTGCTCACGGTCGCCGAGTTCGCGCCAGATCGCCAGGCTGCGCTCGAAAAGCCGGAGCGCCGTATCCGGCTCGCCCTGCTCGTCCATCAAGATCCCGAGCCCGTGCGCGACCCTGGCCAGCGGCGCTCCGCCACCGGCCGAGGCCAGGTCCATGGCCCGCTGCAGCCAGCGCCGTCCCTCGGTCGCGTGGCCGTGCCAGGACCAGAACGCCGTGAGCGCCTGGACCAGCCGCAGGCCGATGACGACTCGTTCCGGGTCCGCGGCCGGGCCAGCGGCCTGGGCGTCCAGCGACCAGGCCAGCGCGGCGCGCAGGTTGTCATGCTCCGTCTCCAGCCGGTCCATCGCCGTCAGCTGCATCGGGCCGTCCAGCTGCTCCCGTGCCCGCTCGGCGAGGGCCGCGTAGTACTCGGCATGCCGACGCCGCACGGCGTCGGGGTCGTCGTCCTGCCCGAGCCGCTCGAGGGCATAGTCGCGGATGGTCTCGAGCATGCCCAGGCGCGGCTCGCCGTCGGCTCCCTCGGCCACCGTGATCAGGCTGACATCGGCCAGCTCGGCGACCATCTCAAGCGGATCGGAGCCGGATCCGGCCGCGTCACCAGGCGCGGCTACCGCCGTCAGCGCGTCCAGTTCGCATCCGCCGGCAAAGACGCTCAGCTGCCGGAACACCTGCGCCAGCTCCGGGGTCAGCAGGTCATGGCTCCAGGCCACGAGGTTGCGTAGGGTCTGCTGGCGGAGCGGGCGTCCGGCCTCGGCCGTGCCCAGGCTGGGCCCGAGCCGGGCGAGCAGGGCCTTGGGGGCCAGCAGCCTGACCCGGGACGCGGCCAGCTCGATGGCCAGCGGCAGCCCGTCAAGGCGCCGGCAGATCGCCGCCACGTCCGCGGCGTTGTCGGCGGTGATGGTGAACCCGGGCCGGACCATGCGTGCCTGCTGGACGAACAACCGCCCGGCCGCGCAGTCCGCCACCGCCTCGACCCCGCCATCGCGAGAGACCGACAGCGCCGGCACGGGGAACTCCTGCTCACCCATCACGTGCAGCGGTCCCCGGGAGGTGGCCAGCGCCACCAGGCCGGGCGCGGCGGCTAGCAGCGCGGCCGCCACCTCGCCCGCCCCGTCGAGCTGCTCGAGGTTGTCGAGCACGACCAGCGCCCGGCGCCCGGCCAGGTACGCGGTCACCGCGTCGGCGGCCGAGCCTTGCGCGCTCACGTTCAGGCTGTCGGCGAGCGACTTCCACATCACCTCGGCATCGCGGACCGCCGCAAGCGCGACGAAGTACACCCCGTGCGGGAACGCGTTGCCCAGCGCCACGGCGGCCGCCAGCGACAGCCGCGTCTTGCCGCTCCCGCCGGTGCCGGTCAGCGTGACCAGCCGCGTCTGGGGCCTGCCCAGCAGCTCGAGCAGCCGCGTCAGGTCCTCCTCCCGTCCTACCAGCGGCGTGGCGGGCACCGGCAGGCTCGTCTGCGTGCCCAGGCTCTTCAGCGGCGGGAACTCCGCGGCCAGGCCGGGCCCGGTCAGCTGCCAGATCCGCTCCGCCTCCGCGATGTCCTTCAGCCGGTGAAACCCCAGGTCCCGGAGTGACACACCGGCCGGAAACCCGGCCTGCGCGAGCAGCCGCGTCGCGTCCGAGACAACCACCTGGCCGCCGTGCGCGATCGCCGCGATCCGCGCCGCAAGGTGCACGTCCATGCCGAGGTAGTTGTCCTCGTGTTCGGTCGGCCGCCCGGAATGCAGCCCCATCCGGACCCGCACGGCCGCCCCGTCCGGCCAGTCATACCTGGCCAGGGCGCGTTGCGTCTCCAGGCAGCAGCACACCGCGTCGTCCGCGGAGCCGAACACCACGAAGAAGCTGTCGCCCTCGGTGGATATCTCGCGGCCCCGCCACTGCGCGAATGCGGCCCGCATCAGCGCCCGGTGCGCCGACAGCGCCTCCCGGTACCGCACGTCTCCGACCCGGCCCAGCAGCGCAGTCGAACCCTCGATGTCACTGAACATCATCGTGACGATCCTCGCGGGCAACTGACCCACCCCCCGATTATCCACCGCTCACGCTCGGGTCATGAACCGTTTTGCCAGCCCCGACTTTGCCAGCGCCTCGGCCGCGTACCGGTAGCCGGTCTCGAACAGCGCGATGCCGCCCTTGAAGTCCAGCACGCCGAGCCCCGCGACAGGCGGCCGGAGCAGCAGGTCGACGCGGTCCTCGAGCGCGCGCCTGTTGCGGACCTGGGACAAGCCGGTCGACCGGCTCAGGACGTCCGCGATGCTCGGCACCGGCTGCGGGGCGGCGAACGGGTTGAGACGCCGGCCGAGCACGCGCCAGCCGGACAGGCCGGGCTCGAAGGGCGCGACGGTCAGCGGCTCCACCTCGGGCGACACGTCGACCGCGACGATGCTGCCGCTGCCCACCCTGCCGCGCATCACGTCCACCGGCACGTTGTCGATCGCCGCGCCGTCGATGAGCAGGTCGCCGGCCGCGTAGACCGGCGGGAAGATGCCGGGCAGGGCAAGGCTGGCGCGCACCGCCGGCCACAGCGGCCCGCGTTCGTGGATCGCCCCCTCGGCCCGGGTCAGGTTGGCCGAGACGCAATAGAAGCGCAGCGGCAGGTCCTCGATGGGCACGGCGGTCAGGTGCTCGGTGAGGATCCGGTCCAGGTAGCGCCCCGCGGACAGGGCGACGAACGGCAGCGTCGGCGTGATCAGCCGGCGGCCGGTGCGGGCGATGGCCGTGACCCGCCGTACCCGCTCGGCGTCGTCCATGCCCCTGGCGCACAGCGCCGCCATGATCGCGCCCATGCTGGTGCCGCCGACCACGTCGATCGGCACCCCGGCCTCCTCGAGCGCCCGGATCACCCCGAGGTGGGCGAGCCCGCGGGCGCCGCCGCCGCCGAGCACCAGCCCGCAGCCGGTGCCGGTGAGCATCCGCGCCAGCCGCGCGACGTCGCCGGGACGCCCGGCGCGCAGGTGGTGGTGATCGGCCACCGGCCGGCGTTCCAGCCACCTCGCCGTGCCCGACGGCTCGGCCTCGGCGGGGTGCAGCAGGGCCAGCTCGCAGCGCAGCGAGGAGGTGGCCAGCGCGCGCGCCTCCACGGCGCCAAGCGCCGGATCGCCCCCGGCCGAGCCGACAAGCAGGACCACGTCGGACTGGCTCAGGCAGAGCCTGGTCCACGACGTGTCGCGGTCGTCGGGGCAGTAGATCACGCGGTCATGACCGCGCTCCACCGAATGCAGCCACCCGACAAGCTCGGCCCGCCCCAGGTCGCCCGGCGCCCGCTGCGCCGCGTCCCGGCCAAGCTGCCGTTCGACGGCACCGGAGTCCACCAGGACGACCGAGCCGCTGCGCGCCAGCTCCGCCGACAGCTGCCCGGCGACCGCCGCGGCCGGCCTGGCATCCTGGCCGGCGCAGGCCACGGCGATGGCGCGGGCGCCCGGCGACGGCGCCAGCGGCCGGTCTTCGATCAGCAGCCGGTCCACGGCGAGCAGCCGGTCGGCGAGCAGGCGCATCACCCCGCTCACCAGCGCCGGGCTGCGCTCGAGCAGGGACCTGAACGACGACACCCGAAGCAGCAGCAGGTCGCTGTCCCTGACCGCGAGCACGGTTGCCGCCCTGGGCCGCTCGGTGAGCAGGGCCATCTCCCCGACGATCGCCCCGCGGCCTATGTCGTAAAGCGCGCGCTCGGGGCCATCGGAAGCCACCGACACCCGGAGCCTGCCGCTGACCACGAGGAAGAGACCCTCTCCTGCGTCACCCTGCCTGAAGATCACGTCGTCGGCGGCCACGTGCACGGGTTCGAGCTCCGCGGCCAGCTCGAGCCTGATGCTCTCGTCGAGGGCGGCGAACAAGGGGATGCCGGCCAGGAACGCGTCCAGCTCCCGCAGGTCCCGCTGGCCGCTCACCTAGGACCCCGCCCGCTAATGACAGAACCCTCAGCTGACCGGGGCGTACTGGCGGTCAGCGAGCACCCGTGCCAGCCCGAACAGCACCTCGGATGCGCAGGCCGGATCGTTCTTCATCAGCTCGTCGACGAAACGACGCCGCAGCACGAGCACCTGCCCATCGGACGCCGCGGTCACCGACGCCATCCGGCGTCCCGAGGTGCCGAAGAAGCCGACCTCGCCGATCACCTCGCCGGGGCCGAGCAGGGCGATCCGTCGGTCGCCGTCGTGCACCTCGAACGCCCCGCCCAGGATCACGAAGATCTCCCGCTGGGTGAGGCCCTTCTCGGTCAGCAGCTGGCCAGCCGACACGTCCATCAGGAAGCCCTTGTCGCTGAGCTTGCGGACCGTGTCCTCGCTGAGCGACTCGAGCATCGACGGCCGGTCGCTGTCGGCCTGCCGCAGCCGGCTGACCCGGTCCCAGACGGCCGTCGCGTCGAACCTGACCGGCGCCGAGTCGGCGTCAAGCAGCCGGGCCCAGCGGCCGACATCCACCGCCGGACGCTTGCCCGGCCCGTAGAAGACGTCGGCGAACGGCGCCACGAACGATCCGGCGTGCTCCAGGTAGGCGCGGTCACTCGGAATCACGACCAGCGGCACCTCGATCCCGTCGAGGGTCTGCACCAGGCGGCCGGCGTAGGTGCGGAAGCCAAGCAGCCGGTAGTGACGCACCAGGCCAGCGGCGCAGTTGATGAACCCGACGTCAGCGGGAAGCTCCCCCGCGTACAGCTGATAAACAGCGCATACTATCGATACCAGCCCGAGCTGCCCGCGGTGTCCCGGCTCGATCATCAGCCGCCCGATCTCCGAGGTGCTCATCTCGCGCAGGCCGTCGAAGCGCTCCATCGAGAACGCCTCCCAGTCCTTGGCGGGCACCTGCCCGGGCTCCCAGCGGCGCAGGCGAGCCGTGCCGGTCAGCTGGCCGGCGCCGTCGTCGGTGTAGAGCAGGATCGTGTACGGCTTGTCGTCCTCCTCGTCGTGCACCAGCTTGCGCCCATGGTCGGCCCCGCCGAGCTTGCGGCCCAGCTCGGCGCCGTACACCGAGTAGCGGAATGAGAACACCGCCTCGCGCTCGGCCTCGGTCTCCGCCACGTACACCGGCTCGATCGAGTCGATCAGCTCCGGTGCGGCGGCGCGCATCTCCGGCGGCGGCACGAGCAGTCGGCTCACGAGCTGGCTCCCCTCCGGCGGCGCGTGGTTTCCAGCAGGTACTTGACCTTGGCCAGCTCGAAGAGCCGCGCGGCCTCGTTGCCGACCCGGCGATACCTCGGCATCACCAGGTCGGGGATCGCCACCTTGACCCGGCGGCGCACCGGCCGGCCCGCCGCGAAGTCCAGCACCATCCACGCGGCGAGCACGCCGAACTGGTCCGCCGTCGGGGCCAGCTGCGGCGGCGAGCCCGCCTGGCCCCGGATCATCGCCTCGCTGTAGGCGAGCAGTTCGCGCGGCACGTCGAGCGGGCTGACCAGGCGGGTCAGGAACTGCAGCGCGTCCAGGTCGTCCGGCGCCCCCTCCAGCCGCCCGTTCAGCGGCCGGATCCGGCCGTCCCGGTAGTCGAAGCCGTAGACGACCTGCGTCCCGCCGAGGTCCAGCCCGGAGATGACCAGGCGGCGCTGCCGCCAGGCCTCCTCGTGCAGCGCGCGCTTGGCCGCGATCCCGGCCGGCTCGGTCACGTCCACGCCGTCGATGACCACGTCGGTCGTGCCCACCAGCCAGTCGACGTTCTCGGAGGTCACGCCGGCGGGCTCGACGAGCGCCTCGACCTCGGGGTTGATCGCCCTGGCCCGGTCCGCCTGCACTACGGCCTTGTTGCGGCCGATGTCGCTGATGTCGGCGGCCTGCCTGTTGAGGTTGTTGAGCTCGTAGTCACCCGGCTCACACAGGACGAACCGCTCGACCCCGAGCCGCACCAGCGGCACGACCGGCGCCCCGCCGATGCTGCCGCAGCCCGCGACGAGGACCCGGATGGCGCGCAGCGCGCCCTGCTCCTCCCGGCTGAGCGACGGCTGGTTGCGCCGCGTCATCTCCCGGTAGTGGTCGGTCTCCGGGTGCTGCACGTCCGGCGTGCGCCGCAGGCTCTTGCGGGCGGGCTGCCTGGTCGGCGACCCGAGCCTGAAGAACGCGACAGGCACCGCGTCGGTCGAGGCGCCGAAGGCCGCAAGCAGCAAGCCGCGCATCTCGGCGATGCCGGACTGCCAGTCCGCGGGCACCGACGGGTGCATCGGCCCGGGCAGCGACATGCCGAGCTCGATCACCGCGGAGTGCTGCGCCATGGCCAGCCCGGCCTGCGCGACGTCGAGCGCGATCTCCTCGAAGCAGGCGCCGCCGCGCAGGAACGTGTCGGCCTCCAGCGAGTCCGCCTGCAGCAGGCACAGCGCGGGCGAGCTGCGCAGCGGCACCTCGTCGACGTCCCTGGCGACCCTCTCGGCAACCCGGAACCGTGCCAGCGCGCCGATCGCCCGCGGCTGCATCGCGACCGACCCGACCCGCCGGGCCGCCGCGGGGGTGAAGAACAGCTCCAGGTCCAGGCCGTCGTGGTGCCGGGCAGCGGCCCGCGCCGTGTACCGCGTCAGCGGGTACAGCCCGGCCTGGGTCGGCTCGTGCATCAGCTCCATCGCGGCGGCGCGCGCGGTGAGCGCGGCCACCTTCTCGATCCCGGCCCTGTCGGTGAGCACCGACAGCCTGAAGCCGAGCCCCGCGGCGGTGGCCTGCAGTCCCTCGATGACCGGGCCGGGAACCGGATCGGATCGGTACCGCGACCGGTTCGTCGCCCGCCGCCGCAGCGCCCTCAGCCGCTCCGCGCCCGCCTCGCCCCGGCCCGCCTCGCCCGCGCCCGCGCCCGCCTCGCCCGGCGCCTCGGCGGAAGGCGTCAGCGTCACATTGGCGCCACCGGGCCGCCACTCGATCGCAGCGTCGAAACCGAATGCCCGTGCTGCCACGCACAGGTTCGTGACCACGGCCCCGCAGGCCAGGTCGCCCTCGCGACCGTCCGGATCGAGTTCCCGCAGCACCTGGCGATCCGGATCGCGGGAGATACGGAATGTCCCGCCGTCGGACTCGATTCGCCAGCCCTGCGCGTTGTGCGGCGACGGCGCGCGTCCCGCGTAATAAAGGAGCCGGTCGCGCAGCTCAGGACTCAGCAGGGCAGAACCGCCCCCCGGCTCAGACATCACCACAACCCGGCGCCCCCGCCCAGGCGAAGACATAGCTTCTCATCAGCGCCTCCTGCCGGAAATCCTACGAGATAACGATCATGCCCGGCGACGAGCCGTCACAGCTGCCGGCAGGTCGAAGCGAGAATCGCCTAGGCCGGGCACAGGCAGAACGGGTGCCCGGCAGGGTCGGTGAGCACCGTCCACAGCGCGCCCCCCGGCTGGAACTGGGGCTTGCCAGCGCCAAGCTCCAGGCACCGCTCGACCGCCTTGGCCACGTCGTCCACCCGCAGGTCCAGGTGGTAGCGCTTGGGCGCGCCGGAGTCGGGCCAGTCCGGCGCCAGGTACCCGGCCACCCTGCCGAACCTGATGCGCATCCCCGCACCGCTGACCAGCGCGTAATCGTCCTGGCTGTCGGTGACCTCCCAGCCGAGCAGCTGGTGGTAGAACTCGGCAAGCACCGCCGGGTTGGCGCACTCCAGGTCCAGCCAGATCAATTCCGCGAATCCCGTCATCGGGCCTCCTCCGGTCTGCGCCAAGTCAGACCACCCTAGAGGAGAATTCCGCCAGCCATGGGCCTCCCGCGCCGCCTGTCACCCAACCGCAAACCTCCCCACCCACACCAGCCCCACCAACCCCAAGCCGAACGGCGTGGATGCCACAGCCATGCGCATAGAGCGACGTGGCAGTCACATCCACGCCGCAAAACACGCCTCAGCCGGCCTGCTCTCCACTCACGGCGTCGCCGGCCGAGCCGCCAGACTCGCCAGAGCCGGCCGAGCCGGCCGAGCCGCCAGACTCGCCAGAGCCGCCAGAGCCGCCAGAGCCGGGCGTGTCCGGCATCAGGCCGGCGAACAGCTCGGCGTACTCGTAGGAGACCTCGGGCCTGGCGCGTATCCGCTCGTCGATCATCCTGGCGTCCTCGCCGATCAGGATCCGCCAGGTCCCCGCCCGCACCCCGTCCAGGATGGTGGTCGCCGCCTGCGCCGCGCTGACCGGGGCCTTGTCCCGGAAGTCGGCGTTCAGCCGCGCAAGGAACCCGCGCATCTCGTCGGCCGTCGGCTGCTCGGACACCATCCCGGCCTTGGCCATCCCCTCGAGCGCGGCCCGAGGGATCAGTTCCCACACCTGCTCGTCGGTCATGTCCTCCGGCGCGGGCAGGCCACGGCCGAGGAAGCTGTTGGCGATGATGTTGGTGCCGACGTGCCCGGGCAGCACCACGGCCGCGCGCACCCCCGGCGCGTTCGACCGCAGGTCCTCGATCAGCGACTCGGTGAATCCCCGCACCGCGAACTTGGCGGTGGCGTAGGCGGACTGCGCCATGCCAGGGCCGAGCGACGCCCAGAACCCGTTCACGCTGCTCGTGTTCACGATCACCCCGTCGCCGCTGGCGATCAGCAGCGGCAGGAACGCGCGCGCGCAGTAGTACACGCCGTAGAAGTCGACGGCGAATACCCGCTCCCACTCCTCCCGGCTGTCGTTGACGAAGCTCCCGCCGCCGCCGATCCCGGCGTTGGAGAACAGCAGGTCGACATGGTCGGCGGAATGCGACGCCAGCAGCGAATCCCGGAACCGCAGCACCTGCTCCTCGACAGCGACGTCGCAGACGTGGCCTGTCACCAGGACACCGGGGGAAGCCGCGGCCTCGGCCAGCGACACGGTCGCCGCGATCGTGCCGGAGTGCAGGTCGCAGGCGGCGACGGAGCAGCCCTCCGCCGCCAGCTGACGGGTAAGCTCGCGGCCCATGCCAGAACCCCCGCCGGTCACGACCGCGAGCTTGCCCGTGAACGATTCCATGGCCACGATGCTTACCGGTTGTCCCAGCGCGCGTCAACGCTCCACGGCGCCTGCACCTCGCCCAGCCGCCTGACTCCGTAGTTCAGGTCCGAAATCGTCGCCCTGATCCGGTCCCACGCTCCCCGGATCCGCCCGCGGCGGACGGTCACGGTCGGCGCCTGCGGCCTGTCGTACGTAAGCTGTGCGGACATTTCCCTGTCCCATCTACTCGGCCCCGGCCGGCTTACCCGGCCCGACAGGACAAGGTTCGCTCGCGGGCACGGCACGCAGGCAGAGGTGGAAATGCCTCACTTCCCGCAGGTCAAGCTGAGGGTGGAACCACCCACACCCTCAGACCAGGCCGGAGCTCAGCGCCAGCCTGGTCAGGTCGGCGCGGCGCCGGCATCCGGTCTTGTCCCTGATCCGGTCCAGGTGCGTGCTGACCGTCCGCACGCTGATGTACATCTGCGCCGCGATCTGCGCATCCGTGCGCCCCCGCGCGACCAGCGTGACAAGCTCCCGTTCCCGCGGGCTGAGCTTCACCAGCCCCTCATCCGAGGCCGCCGAAGCCGCCGAAGCCCCGGAAGCCGCCGAGGCCCCCGCAACGGCAGCACCAGCGCCAGCATCCAAGGCGGCGCCCGAAGCACCGGCGGTCAGCGGCTCGGCGGCGAGCATGAGCGCGTACTCGATCGCGGTCGCCAGGCTCATCGCCGCACCGCGCTGCTCCGCCTCACGCGTCCGGATGGGCCCGAGCTGCTGCCCGAGCTTGCGCAGCGGTTCCTCCCTGCGGCCGGTGAGCCGGGTCCCGATCGGCAGTGGCATGGGACCCGCCAGCGCGGCCATCGCCGCCCACACCGTGACGGCCTCGGCAGGCCGGCCCGTGGCCATGCACAGCTCACCGCAGGTGTCCAGCCCGGCCAGCACGCCGACCCGGACCCCCGCCCGGGTGACGATCTGCAGCTGCTCCCGCAGATGCGCCGCGGCGTCGGCGGCGCGTCCTGTCCGGACCTCGACCACCGCCATGTTCCGCAGGTGGGCGCTCAGGTTCCCCATGTCGCCCACGGCCCGGCAGGCGGTCAGCCCGTCCGCGCAGATCCGCTCCGCGGCGGCCAGGTCGCCGGCCTCGATCAGCACCATCGTCAGCAGCTGGCTGAGCACCCTGTCCATCGCGCCGGCGTACTCGTCGGTGATCTGCTGCGCCTGGCGCGCAAGCCGGATCGCGCCGTCCCTGTCGCCGTCGTGCCAGGCGGCCACGCTCATGCAGGCCAGCGCCACCGCCTGCAGGCCGCCCGCGCCCACCTCCTCGGCAAGCTCGAGCACCCGGCGGGCATCGGCGGCGCCCTCTGCGACCCGGTCCATGTACAGCAGCGCCGACGACCGGCCGCCCAGGCAGAGCGCCAGCAGCACGGCGGTGGCCGTCGACGAGGGCCGCCCGGGGTCGTCGAGGGCGTCGCGGACCGCGGTGAAACGCTCAAGCGCCCCTTCCGGGTCGCCGGACTGCATGGCGGCCTGGCCGAGCGTCAGCCACGCCGCGCACCACTGGTTGCTGCCCGGCTCGGCGTGCTCGGCGGCCGCGGCAAGCAGCGGCGCCCGGCTGATCATGCGCCCCCGCAGCCCCCACCATGACACCTGGGCGAGCGCGAGCCGCAGCGCCGTGCCCGGATCGTGCTCGAGCGCCCAGGCCAGCGCATGATGCAGGGTGGTCTCCTCGGCGTCGAAGTGCCGGATGGCGGCCAGCTCCCAGCTGCGCGTGTACAGCCCGAGCACGGCCTCCTCGGCCACGTCCGCGGCGAAGGCGGCCAGCGCCGCCTCGGCCCGCTCGCCCTCCCCGGCCTGCGCCAGCAGCCCGGCGCCGTAGCTGCGCAGCGTCTCCAGCATCAGGTACCTGGACCGGCCGTCCGGATCCTCGCGCGGCGGGACCAGCAGCGAGCAGTCCACCAGCCGCAGCACCGCCAGGCTCGCCCCGGTCCCGGCCACCGCCTCGGCGCCCTCGAGCGTGAACGGCCCGGGGAATACCGACAGAGCCCGGAACGCCCACTGGCCTTCCTCGTCGAGCAGCTGGTAGCTCCACTGGACCGCGGCCGCAAGCGAGCGCTGCCGCCCGTCTGCCAGCCGGTCGCCGTCGGTCAGCAGCCCGAACCTGTCGTCGAGGCGGTCCAGCAGCTGCCGAACGCCGAGCACGTCCACCCGCGCGGCCGCGAGCTCGATCGCGAGCGGCATCCCGTCAAGCCGGGTCACCAGCCGCGACACCGTGGCCCCGGTCTTCTCGTCGAGCACGAACCCCGGATCGACCCGCCGCGCGCGGTCCTCGAACAGCCGCACCGCCTCGCTGCGGCACGCCGCCGCGGGATCATCGGGCTCCGGCAGCGTCAGCGACCCCAGCCGGTACCGGACCTCCCCGGCTATCCGCAGCGGTTCCCTGCTCGTCGCCAGCACGCGCACGTCGTCGGCGCCGAGCAGCAGCCTGCCGCACAGCTCCGCCGCCGCGCCGATCACCTGCTCGCAGTTGTCGAGCACGAGCAGCATGTGCCGCCTGGCCAGCGCGTGGGCCAGCGCGTCGGCCGCCGCCACCGGGGGCAGGTCGCGGACCCCGAGCGCCGCCGCCACCGCGACCGGCACCTGCGCCGGGTCCCGCACCGCCGCCAGCTCCGCTAGCCACACCCCGTCGTCGAACCGGTCCGCCACCGCCGCCGCGACCTCGCCGGCCAGCCGCGTCTTGCCCGCCCCGCCCGGCCCGGCGACCGTCACCAGCCGGTGCCCGGCAAGCAGCCCCGCGACCTCGCCGACCGCCCCGTCCCGTCCCACGAAGCTGGTCAGCGCGGCCGGAAACCCGTGCAACCCCCCGGCCCCGACAGACCGTTCCACAGCCGCTACCCTAACCCCCGCCCC
>JASHTQ010000631.1 GCA_030040475.1 Streptosporangiaceae bacterium | reverse complement strand
CTGTGGCATCCACGCCTTAAAACTCGCCGGGGAACGCCCCGGGCGGGGCCTGGGTGTAGGTGTTGTGGTTGCCGACGGCGCGGCCCGGATACAGCACGGTCATCTGGCTGTAGCCCCGCTCGCCCGGGTGTCCCTTGACCGGCAGGCTGCGCCAGAAGATAAGGTCCACGTCCTGGTGGGACCACTTGCCGGCGGCGCAGTTCGGCTCGCAGTTGTCGACGTACTGCACGCCGGTCGCGGCGGCCGTCGAGGTGTTCCAGGTGCTCCAGTGCAGCTTGGTGAAGTAGGCGCTGCCGTCGCAGAACTGGTAGAACGTACCCGGCCGGACCTGCGGCTTGTTGACGCAGTCGTACACCGCGACCGACGGCGCGGCGGTTGCGGCGGCCGCCGCGGTCGCCGCGGTCGCCTCGTGCGAGGTGGCCGCGTGCGCGGCGAACGGCGCGCTCACCGCCACAAGCGCGGCGGCCGACACGGCGATTGCGGCGAAACGATTCAGTCTCATGGTCGTCCTTCCCCGAAGTTCGTCTGGCGTACTAACCACAGACGCCGAAGGCGCGCGACTGGTTGACCGCCGTCACTTCCGTAGTCAGGAACAACTTTCCGCCCGGTAAGAAAAGTCTTTTTAATTATTCCGAACGGGAGGTGGTTTTACCTCCCGCGCATGACCGGACCGGCCCCGGCCGAATTCCCGCGGCGGCGTTCCCCGTCTGCCGCAGCCGGGCAGCAGCCCGATCAGTAGCGCCTGGCCGCCGTGATCCGGTTGCGGACCGGGCGGCCGGCGTCGAGCCGGCGCACGTTGTCGATGAACAGCTCGGTGATGCGCTCGTTTTCGTGCGGTGACAGGGCTGCGGTGTGGGGGCTGAGGATGACGTTAGGCAGGTCCCACAGCGGGCTGTCCGGGTCCGGCGGTTCCTTGGCGGTGACGTCGAGCGCCGCCCCGGCCAGGTGCCCGGCCCGCAGCAGCCGAACGAGCGCGCCCTCGTCCATGACCCGGCCCCGCCCGACGTTGACCACGATCGCGCCGGCCGGCAGCGCGGCCAGGACCCGGGCGTCCACCATGCCGAGGGTGTCGGGCGTGGCCGGCAGCGTGATCACCAGTACGTCGGCCCGGGGAGCAAGCTCGGCGAGCCTGCCCGCGCCCCAGTACTCGTCGGCCGGCTGCTCGTCGGCCGGCTGCTCGCCGGCCGGGTGCTGGCCGGTCGGCTGCTCGCCGGCCGGGGCGGCCGGCCGTTTCCCGGTGGAGTTGATCCCGATGACGTGCATGCCGGCGGCCTTGGCGAGCCGGGCGATGCGCGAGCCGATCGCGCCGGTGCCGAGGATCAGCGCGGTGCGCCCGGCGACGTCCCGCACCGGGTAGTGCCCCCACCTGCGTGCCGCCCGGTCGTCCTGCAGGCGGGGCAGGCCGCGGGCGAACGCGAGGATTCCCAGCAGGGCGAATTCGGCCAGCGGCCCGGCGTGCACGCCGCTGCTCGTGGCGATCGCGACCCTGGCCAGGTCGTCGCCGGACAGCCCGGCGGCCTCGACCTGCTGCCCGGCCCCGGCCGAGGTGGCCTGGACGAACCGCAGCCTCGCCGATTCGCGCACCAGCCGGCGCAGCTGGGCCGGATCGTCGCCTGGGATGCCGAAGGTCACCTCGGCCTCTCCGAGCAGCCGCGTCCAGCGCCGCTGCCCGGCCGCGGTCCGCCGGAAGCCGTCCTCGCCGCGGTGGTCGCACGGATACCGCACCGGCGGCAGCAGCCCCGGCTCGTAGCACACCTGGTAACCGGCAAGCTCCGCGCCGATCTGGCTCGCCAGCTCCGGCTGCAGCGGCGTGGCTATCACGATCCGGGGACGCACGCGGCAAGCCTACTCAGGCCGCCGCCCGAGCCTCGCCCGCGCTGACGCCCGTCCTCAGCGGGCCAGCAGGGGGACGAGGACCTGCGCGTCCGGGCTGCCCCAGCCGGTGACGGGGTCCCAGCCGGGTCCGGCCTGGTAGCCGGTGATCGTGACCCCGTTGAGCGACACCGTGTTGCTGCCGGTGGTGATGTCGTGGAAC
The DNA here is from genome assembly GCA_030040475.1 of Streptosporangiaceae bacterium. The sequence goes on along the minus strand of JASHTQ010000631.1, from coordinate 3,468 downwards.
GCCTTGCGGTACAGCGGACCTTCCGCGATCCGGTAGATGGCGGGGTTGACGAAGCCGAGCGGGTGGCCGGCCTCCTGGTCGGCCAGGGCGATCAGCCCGGCCCAGAACGGCGCGGCCGCGCTCGTGCCGCCGGCCCCGACGAACTCCGTGCCGCCGCCAGGGGCGCTGAAGGCGAGTGCCATCCCGCTGGAACTGGTCGCGTCCCCGGCCACGTCAGGCACGCCGCGGGTCGCGCCGATGCCGGGCACGCCGTCCTGGTAGCCGGGGCGGGCGAACAGCCTGCTGAACCCGCCACCGGACCCGTCCGGCGACCCGGACTGCACGTTCCAGGCGGTCTCGCCGACGTACGCGCCGGTGACGGGATTCGCGGTCAGCGTGGTGCCGCCGGCCGCGAGCACCCACGGATCGGAGGCGGGCAGGCTGACCTCCCTGAGCGGCGTGGACGAGCCGTTGCCGATCGCGCCATAGTCGCCGGACGCGACGACGACGGTGAGCCGGCGGCCGGCGGCGTACTGCAGCGCCGCGTTCATCGTCGCCACCTCCGCGCCGGTCCACGAGCTCTCGCCCACGTTGAAGTTCTGGCCGATGCCGCTTTGGGACATCACCTCTCCGTTGCCGACCGCGATCCGCACGTACGACGCGAACGTGGCGGCGAGCCTCGCCGGGGTACTCACGTCGGCCGGGTCGACCAGCAGCTCGCGGATGGCGGCGTCCGGGGCGATGGCGTGCACCAGCTCGGTGTCCTCCACCTCCTCCACGCCGGCCAGCCACGGCGAGGCGGCCCGGCCGGCCAGCGTCGTGATCACCTGGATCCGTGCCGGAGGCAGCCCGAACCGGCCGTCGAAGTCCGCCAGGTCCTGCCGGATGTCGGTAACCGACTGCAGCAGGCTGGCGATCGGCCGGGGCCGGGCCGGCCCCGTTTCGGCTTCCTCCGGCAGCACCACCGTGACGCCGCGGCCGTCGATCCCGCGCTCGAGCAGCGGCCAGATGCCGTAGGCCACCAGGAACTGGCGCGGGGCATAGCACGCCGACACGGTCAGGCAGTCAGTAGGCACCCTGCCTTGAGGGCTGGCCGTCGCGCCGCCGTGCGCCCCGCCCGTTCCCGTGGCGCCGCCCGTTCCCGTGGCGCCGGCCTGCAGCAGGTACGCGCACGCGTCATTGGCCCGCGCCGCGGGACCGTTGCCGTGCGGTTGCCCGCTGATGCTGACGTTCCCCGACGGCCTGGGGTCGGGGAAGTCGGGCACGCCGTGGGTTTGCATGCAGTGCGCGTACGCAAGATCCGCCCGATAGTTCGCCGACTGTGCCGGGGCCGAACTGCCGGGGGAGGCGGGACTGCCGCCGCACCCCGCCAGCACGGCGACGGCTGCCGCGGCCGCCAGGCCCGCCGCGCGCCGCGTGCCCGGCCTGCCGCCGTGACTTCCCCAGAGGTATCCCATGCAGGGTTAGTAGCAGCAGGCGACGACGCGGTTCGGCCATCTCGGCCGTCATCGAGCGGCCGGCATCTCGCCAGCGCCGCCGAGCGCATACCGAGTCCAGGCCAGGATCGCCGGCGTCAGGTGGCCTGGACGGCCGGGATGGCCGGGATGGCCGTGATGGCCCGGGTCAGGCGGCCTGGGTGCAGATGGCCGTGATGGCCCGGGTCAGGCGGCCTGCGTGCGGATGGCGGTGATGAGCGAGCGGGCGGTCGCGGTCAACGGGCGGTGCCGGGGGTAGCACAGGGCGATGGTCCGCGGCGGCGACGGCTCGCGCGGCTCCAGCCAGGTCAGCGCCGGGTCGACGGCCCGGCTGGCGGCCACCCGCCCGATGCAGGCGTGCCCGAGCCCGGCCGCCACCAGCCGCTGCAGGGCAAGGTTGTCGTCGGTGCGGTAGACGATCTTCGGCGCGATGCCGCGCCGCGCCCAGGTGTCCTCGAGCTCGACCTGGGCCGGCCACACGCGGGTCCAGGCCACCAGGTCCAGCTGGTCGAGCACGCCGAACCCCGGGCGTTCCAGGCCGGCGATCGCGCTGTCGCGCCGGGTGAGGATCACCCACGGATCGTCCATCACCGCGATGGCCTCGACGTGCTCGTCGGTCGCGGCATTGTAGGAGAACGCCAGGTCCAGCTGGCCGCGGCGCAGCGCGGCGCGCGAGCCCTCCTCCTCGTCGGCCGCGACGAGGACGACCTCGACACCGGGACGGTCGTCGCGGAAGGCGCGCAGGGCGGCGGGCATGATCTCGGCCGCCGCGGTCTGGGTGACGCCGACCCTGACCCGTACGGTCTCGCCGCGGGCCGCCTGTTCGGCGTCGGCGGCCACGGCCTCGACCTCGCTGAGCGCGCGCCGCGCGCGGCGGCAGACCGCCTCGCCGGCCGGGGTCAGGCGCACGGCCGCGCGGCCGCCAGGGCGGTGGAACAGCGGCTGCCCGAGCGCCGCCTCCAGCGCCGATACCTGGTGCGACAGCGCGGACTGGGTGTAGCCGAGCGCGGCGGCGGCACGGCGGAAGGAGCCAAGCTCGGCCACCGCGAGTACCGCCTGCAACTCGCGCAGCCCGAGCCCATTTTTGATCGACTGTATCGATCGAATCTGCGACATTCCTTCACTTTACTACAATTTTCTCGCACATTAAGCTGGCCGATGCCGGCTGGGCCAGCCGGCCAACGGCGAGCGAGGAGGACACGATGTTGCAGGCCACCCGGACCGGCGAGGCACGGCTGTTCAGCCTGCTGATCCATGGCCTGATCCTGATCAGCGCGGCCGCCCAGTTCGCGCTCGTCCCGGTCCTGCCGGTCTACGCCCACCGGCTTGGGCTGTCCGGATTCGAGCAGGGAATGGCGCTCGGCGCGACCGGGCTCGCCACCCTGGCCGTATCGATACCCGCCGGGACCCTGTCCGACCGCTTTGGCGCCGGCCGGATCACCGTGGCCGCGGGCCTGCTGATGGCGCTGGCGATGCTCGGGCAGGCGTTCGCCGGAAGCTTCCCGGCCCTGCTGGCCGCCAGGCTCGCGTTCGGCGCGGGCTACGGCATCGTGTGGACAGCAGGGCTGTGCTGGCTGGCCGCCGTGGCCGGACCCCCGGCCCTGGGCGGATCCATCGCCAGCGCCGGCATCGGCGGCGTCGCCGGACCCGCCGTCTCCGGGTCGCTCACCCAGCATTTCGGCCTGCCCGTTCCGCTGCTGGCCACCGCGACGGCCTTCGCCGCCATCACCGCCGCCCTCGCCACGCTGCGGCTGCCCTCCGCTCCCGCCGTGTCCGGGTCGTCCGGGTCCGGATCGGGCGCGTCGGGGGCGGCCGGGTCCGCGCCGGTCGGATCCAGGTCGGCGGCCGGCGGGAGCCTGCTGGCCGCGGCAAGGGACCGCGGCGTCATCGCCGCGGCGTCGGCGGTCGTGATCGCCGGCCTGAGCACCGGTGCCTGCGCCCTGCTGGTCCCGACCGAGCTGCACGCCGCCGGGGCGTCCCCCGGGCGAATCGGCCTGGACTTCGCCGCCGCCGG
>JASHTQ010000078.1 GCA_030040475.1 Streptosporangiaceae bacterium | reverse complement strand
CCGTGCCGACCAGGCCCCCGGCCCCGGCGCCCGGGCCGGCCCGTACCGCGACGCCCAAGGGGTCCTCGCAGCGCCCCGCCAGGCAGGCGCACCTGACCGTCGCCCGGGTGGAACCCTGGTCGGTGACGAAGTTCAGCTTCGTGGTGTCCCTCGTCGCCTTCGTCGTGGTGTTCGTCGCGGTGAGCGTGCTGTACGGGACCCTGTCCGCGCTCGGCGTGTTCGAGTCGCTGCAGCGGGTCGTGACGAGCGTGACGTCCAGCCAGGATTCGGCGGGCCTGAGCACGGCCAAGTGGTTCTCCGCGTCCAGGATCCTCGGCTGGACCGCGATCCTCGGCGCGTTCAACATCGTCTTGATCACGGCGATGTCGACCATCGGCGCGGTCGTCTACAACCTGACCTCACGACTTGTCGGCGGCGTGGAGGTGACGCTCCGCGAGACGGAATGAGGCCGACCCACTGCGGCCGCTGCGGTAGCCTTACCGTGCGCGGCGGCCCGGCCGGGAACGCAGCACCGGCACAAAACCGCCTCCACGGTACGATAGGATAATGGCTTCGTCCTGTTTATGCAGGTCAGAAAGCCGTCGATGGGGTTATAGCTCAGTCGGTTAGAGCGCTTCCCTGATAAGGAAGAGGCCCGTGGTTCAAGTCCACGTAACCCCACCACGAATGGCCCGGCGAGCGCAGCCCCCGAGGGTCGGTGGCCCCGATCGTGAGCACGGCTTGCTAAGCTGCCCTACACCCGCGGTTGCCGAACGGCGCTCCGCGGGACGGCTCCCGCACATCGAGGTGGAGGGTTCCTCACCGTGAAGAAGCTAATCGCGCTCGCCCTGCTGGGGATCGGCGCGTTCGCCATCTGGCGCAAGGTGCAGTCCGACCGTGCCGAGCTTGACCTATGGACCGAGGCCACAACCGCTGACGACGACTTATCCGCGTCCGGCGGCGCCATCCGGCATCGGCAGATGCGCCAATCGGCACCAGGAGGCAAGCCGGTGAGCGGCCCGTCGCCCGTGTCGCTGGTCTGCTGCGATGTCGTCGGCGCGGTTGCGGTCGACGGCACGGTGCTTGAACGGGCGTTCGCGGAGGCGATTGCCACACAGGGTGTGGTGACGGGGACAGCGGCCTACGTCAGGTCCATGGTCCAGTTCGACCGGACCCGGGGATGGGCTCCGGCTGACGTTATGCACAGCCTGTTTCCTGAGGACGAGATTCGTGCTCAGGCGGCGAACCACGCCTTCGAGCGGTCCTTCCGCGCGGTGGTCGACAGATTCGGCGTCTTCCCGCTGCCCGGTGCCAGCGAGGCACTGGCCAAACTCGGCGCGGCCGGCACCAAGTTGTGCCTGATGTCGGGCCTGTCGAGGCCCGCGCTCAGCCTGGTCGTGCAGCGTCTTGATTGGGGGCAGCGCGCGGACCTGGTGCTGAGTGCGGAGGACGTGGCCCGCGGCTTCCCCTGGCCCGACCTCATCCTCACCGCGGTACTGCGGCTCGGCATCGGCGACGTGCGCGATGTGGCCGTCGTCACCGCCGGCGAGAGCGGCGTGCTTGCCGCCCACCGGGCCGGCGCCCGGATCATCGTCGGCGTGCTGAGCGGCGTGCACGACGCGAGCAGGCTCCGTCGCGCCGGGGCCACCCACCTGCTCGAGGATCTGGGCGAACTGCCCGACCTGCTGGCCACGAGCAGGGATCGGGATCATGCCGCCGACCACGGCGAGTTACTGACGTCGCCGCAGCATGGCACACTTTGAAGCATGCCGGAACTGCCGGAAGTCGAGTCGCTTGCCGCCTTCCTGCGTGTCCACGCAACGGGCCACGCCGTCGCGCGGGCCGAGGCGGCCTCCTTCTCGGTGCTGAAGACGTTCGATCCGCCGCTGGCCGGCCTCGCCGGGCAGGTCGTCACCTACGTCGGCAGGCACGGCAAGTTCATCGACATCACCACCGACGGGGGCCTGCACCTGATCATGCACCTGGCCCGCGCGGGCTGGCTGCGGTGGCGCGACGAACTGCCCGCCGCGCCGGTCAAGCCGGGCAAGAGCCCGCTCGCCTTCCGCCTGGTGCTCGACGACGGCTCCGGCTTCGACCTCACCGAGGCCGGCACGCACAAGCGCCTGGCCGTGTACCTGGTCCGCGACCCTGCCGAGGTGCCTGGCGTCGCCACGCTCGGCCCGGACCCGCTTGCCCCCGACTTCACCGTCGACACGCTGGCCACGCTGCTGTCCGGGCGCAGGACCCAGGTCAAGGGCATCCTGCGGGATCAGCGGATCATCGCGGGCATCGGCAACGCCTACTCCGACGAGGTACTGCACGCCGCCAAGATGTCGCCGTTCAAGATCGCCTCGAGCATGACCCCGGCCGACGTCGCCACCCTGTACGACGCGATCAGGACCACCCTGACCGAAGCCGTCGAGCGCTCGGCAGGACTGGCCGCCGCCGACCTCAAGGGCGAGAAGAAGAGCAGACTGCGCGTGCACGCCCGGGCCGGCCAGTCCTGCCCCGAGTGCGGCGACACGATCCGCGAGGTCTCGTTCGCCGACTCCGCGCTCCAGTACTGCCCCACCTGCCAGACCGGCGGCAAGCCCCTCGCCGACCGCCGCCTGTCCCGCCTGCTCAAATAGAAGATCATTTATCCAGAACGAACGGTGGTGCGCGCCCCAGGCAACTCGCTCCCATACCAGGTACCCTTGGCGGGAAGCAGTCCCGGGGCTATAGCTCAGCTGGAAGAGCGTCTGGTTTGCATCCAGAAGGCCAGGGGTTCGAGTCCCCTTAGCTCCACAAGTCAGAGGCCTAACGTGGCTGCTAAAGGTATTTCAGTAGTTCGTCGACGGTCAGCCCGCAATCCTGGAGAACGGCGCGGAGCGTGCCCTTGGGCACATCCTGGCCAGCGTGGACCGGCACGGTGGTGGCACGCCCGTCGGGATGCCGCAGCCGGTGATGGCTGCCGTTCACTCTGGTGACGGCGAACCCGGCACGTTCAAGCGCCTTCACCAAGCGGTCGCCCCGGACCGCCGGGACAGGCGGCATCAGGCGACGTCGAGATCGAGCGACCGTGCGAGCTGGGCGGGGATCCCGTCCTCTTCGATCACCATGCGGACAGCCGCACGCAGGTCCGCGATAGCCTCGTCCGCTGTGGCGCCATTGCCGTTGGCGCCCCCGCTGGAACCCAGCCATGCGTGCGCGCACCACACGCCGTCCTCGTCCTGCTCGACGGTGTACGGGACATGCACTGTGGTCATGGCACCAATGTACCCAGATCGCAGTGTGGCGCCGCAACCACACCTGCGGCGACCGTGGAATCGCCCGGCGCGCGGCCGGGTACCCGTGCGCCCGCTGCAGATATCCGGCACCATGATCTGCATGACGACGGCTGATCCCGCCGCCGGGCTTGAGCGGCTCAACGCGCTGATCGCTCCGGACCTGTGGAAGCGGGTTGACGGCCTGAACCGGGCTGCCGTGGTTGGCTGGGGAACAATGCTCAACGTCGCGCACCTGGTGCGCGGCATCCGTACCCTGCATGCCGTGGGCCAGTGCCACGCCACGCTCCCTCTCCTGCGCTCTGTCATGGAGTACGCGCTGGGCACGATCTGGCTTGCTGACGCGGGCGAGGACGCCGTGGACGTGCTCAACCGCAGACTCCAGGGCTCTCACGGCAAACTCTTGGTTGATCTCGGCGACATCGACCTGGACGCGTCATTCCCTCCCGAGGCGGTCCAGGCCTTCCGGGACGTCCTGGCAGCCCAGCTTCAGCCGCATCCGGACGAGCGGCTCTCTGCGTTCAGGCATCTGCTGAAGGAATACGGGTTCGAGAAGATGATTCCCATCTACAACGTCATCTCTGGGATTACGCACCTCTCGCTAGAAGGTGCCCAGTCGTTCTTCCAAGACAGGGACGGCGCGATCCACCTCTCGCAGCAACCGCTCCACGGCGAGGTGGCACCGTGCGAAGTGATCTGCTTGGGCATGCAGTTCGACGCGATGCTCGCCTACAACGAACTGCTGGCTTCCAAGCCGTGGACGGCCGACCTCGCGGCGATCGCGAAGGACCACGAGCTGCCCGTTAACCTGGCGACTCGCTAGCCCGGGCGCTAGCGGCCTGGATGGGAAGGGCGCTGCTACGGCGACGCCGCGGACGTCAAATCCGGGCGCCACGAGTCTCGGCGCCGAGCCCAGAATGACGGCGAAAAGAGCCAAACAAAGAGCCAACGGAGTCCGACTCTGGGCGACGTCCGCCGACGATGCGGGATTATCTCCGCTGGTGAAGGACCCGTCAGGCGACGTCAGGCGACGTAAAAATACGCAAAAAATATGGTTTGCATCCAGAAGGCCAGGGGTTCGAGTCCCCTTAGCTCCACAGGTCAGAGGCCTAATGCGATCTTGTGGCCGCCCCGGGAGAGCCAGCCCGGTGCTACTCCGGGTTATGGCGGCTGCTGCGCGCCGTGGGCACGGCGAGAGTCCGGTCTACCGGGATGCCGCGAACGGCGCCTGGGTCGGCGCGGTCTCGCTCGGCTGGACGCCGGACGGGAAGCGGATCCGGCGCAAGGTGACCGGGCGGACCAAGACCGAGGTCCGGGAGAAGCTCGCACGGCTGCAGGCCGAGGCCGAGGCTGGCCTGAAGACTTCGGCTTTCTACACGTTGTCCAAGGCTGTGGATGACTGGGCCGCCGAGGCCCTGGACGGGGCTGGCGGCCAAGACCGTCCGCTCGCATGTGGACCTGCTCAGGCCGGTCACGATGCTGATCGGCAACATCCCGCTGCGGGACCTGACCGCGCAGGACGTGCGGCGCGCCCTGGCCAAGCTCGCCGAGACGCGGTCCACTCGGACCATGGCCAGCACGCACAACGTGCTTGTCCGCGCCATCCGGACAGAGGAGGCCCGGGCGCTGCGCTGGGATCACGTCGACCTGGACGGCGACCCTGGTGCCATGCCTCCGGTCCCGCCGCACGTCGCGGTGTGGCGTTCCGTCTGGGCGCACGGCGACACCAAGACCGAGAAGTCCCGGAGAACCCTGCCTACCGGCGGCGGCCTGAGTGTTCGTCAGGTGGCTGTGGTGAGCAGCGGGAGCAGGATGTTATCCACAATGCCCACGACGATGTCATCGGGGATGGGGGCGCCGTGGAGGAGGAAGTGGTGGTCAACGAGCTCGGGCGCCAGGCTGACGAGTTGGGGGGCGATCGCTTCGGCGCGTATCTCTCCACGGGCGGCGGCGCGGTCGAGGATGTCACGAACCGCCGAGTCGCGGACGGCGAAGGCTTCGGCCCGTGCGGCGGTGGTGGCGTCGGGATCCTTCAGGGTCTCGGTCATCAGTCCGCGCGCGGCCTCCCCGAGCATCCCTTCGAGCTGCTTGGCCATCCGGCGGAGGAAGGCCAGCATGTCGTCGCGGAGGTTGCCGGTGTCGGGGGGCGGTTCGGGTGTGCGGTCTCGGTGACGTAGGGCGGCGATGACGAGTTCGCGTCGGCTGGGCCAACGCTTGTAGAGCGACATCTTGCTGGCGTGGGCGCGGGCGGCGACCCGCTCCATCGTGAGGCGGGAGTAGCCGACCTCGGCCAGCTCGGCCAGGGTCGCCTCGAAGATCGCAGCGTACAGTTCCTCGCCGCGTCGTCGAGGGCGTCGCCGGTGGTCACCTTCGCTCGGGGCTGACGGGTCGGGAGTGGCGGTCATCCCCAGTCCTCTCTCGGGCCAGGTGTGATTCCCCTTGAGGCTGGCGCAGGCTCGGCCTGTGGCGCGACCAGCCAGTGGCCCGGTAGGTGATGCGCCGCACCGCCCACGAACCCAATATAGAGTACGATACGGTTCGTACTCAATAGCTTGGAGCTCCGGTGAGATCGTTCGCGCAGTGGTCGGTGCGGCATCGGCGGTGGGTGATCGGCGGCTGGCTGGCCGCCGTGCTGGTGCTGGTGGGACTGTCGCAGGCCACCGGCGCCAGCTACAACGACAACGTCACGCTGCCCTCCGGCTACGGCTCCCAACAAGCCCAGACACTGCTGAACCGCCACTTCGCCCGGGCGGCCGGAGACCAGGACCAGATCGTGGTCCACGTCTCGACCGGGACGGTGACCGATCCGGCGATCCGGGACTACCTCGACGCGATGTTCAACCATGTGGCACGACTGCCGCATGTGGCCAGTGTCGCCAGCCCATATGACTCCCAGGGCCAGGCGATCTCCCACGACGGTCGGACGGCGTTCGCGACCGTGACCTTCGACGCCCCCGCCAACGACCTCCCCAACAGCGCCGTGCAAACCGTGATCCGCACCGCCCAGGCCGCCCGCAGCCCGACCATCCAGGTCGCCCTCCTCGGCGAGGCGATCGAGAACACCGAGTCCTCCGGGCCGGGCCAGGCCACCTTCGTCGGCCTCGGCGTCGCGGTCCTAGTGCTACTAGTGCTGTTCGGGTCGGTGATCGCCATGCTGATGCCGATCCTGACCGTGCTGGTCGCCATCGGCGCCGGGATCAGCGTCAACGCCTTTATCAGCCACGTCATGAACCTCAACGCCGCCACGCTGGCCGTCGCCTTGATGATCGCCCTCGGCGTCGGCGTGGACTACTCGCTGTTCATCGTCTCCCGCTTCCGCACCCTGCTCGCCCAGGGCCACACCCCGCAACAGGCCGCTAGCGGGGCGGTCAACACTTCGGGACGAGCGGTGCTGTTCGCCGGCACCATCGTCGTCCTCGCCCTGCTCGGGATGCTGCTGCTCGGGGTCAGCATCACCAACGGGATCGCGGTCAGCGCCGCCATCGAGGTCGCCTTCACCATGCTCGCAGCGCTCACCCTGCTCCCCGCCGTGCTGTCCCTGCTCGGTGGACGGGTCAATCGCCTGCGAGTCCCCGGCAGGCACCCGGCCAGCTTGGCGGTCGCCGGTTCCGGTCGCCTCAGCGCCTGGGCCACCCTGGTCCAGCGACGCCGCCGGGTGCTCACCGTCGCGGTTGTCGCCGTGCTCCTCGTGCTTGCCCTGCCACTGCTGTCGCTGCACCTCGGCGAGCCCGACGCCAGCGCCGACCCGCCTTCCAGCACCACCCACCAAGCCTACGAACTGCTCACCCAGGGATTCGGTCCCGGCTTCACCGGGCCGCTCCTGCTCGCTGCCGAGCTCCCCAACCCCGCCGACATCGCGGTCGTCAAGCACTTGGTAGCCATCGCACGCGCCGAGCCCGGTGTCGCCTCGGTCACGCCGGTCCAGGTCAACCCAGCCCGGACCGCTGCTGTGGTGCAGGTTTATCCGACCACTTCCCCGCAGGCCACGCCCACCAGCCAGCTCGTCCACCGCCTCCGCGACACGACCATCCCCGCGGCGGTCACCGGCACCGGCGTCACCGTGTACGTCGGTGGCCCGACCGCCACCTACATCGACCTTGCCGACCTGCTCGCCAGTCGGCTATTGCCGTTTCTCACCGTGGTCCTCGCCATCGGCTTCCTACTGCTGCTCCTTGTCTTCCGGTCACTCGCCATCCCGATCACCGCCGTCGTGTTGAACTTGCTGTGCATCGGCGCCGCGCTCGGCATCGTCGTCGGCGTCTTCCAACACGGCTGGACCGGACTATCGGCCGGGCCGGTCAACTTCGCGGTGCCCACGATGACCTTCGCCATCGTGTTCGGACTGTCCACCGACTACCAAGTCTTCCTCCTCAGCCGCATCAAAGAGGAATGGGACGACCACCACGACAACACCCGCGCCGTGCACGACGGCATCACCCAAGCCAGCAGCATCATTACCAGCGCGGCGATCATCATGATCGCCATCTTCGGCTCCTTCACCGTAGGCGGCCAACTTCTCCTCCAGCAGTTCGGCGTCGGGTTCGCCGTCGCCGTCGCCCTCGATGCCTTTTTCATCCGCTTCGCCCTCGTCCCCGCCGTCATGTACCTCCTCGGTGACCGCAACTGGCAACTACCGAGCTGGCTGCGCTGGCTGCCCAAGCTCCACGCCGAGCCTGCTGAAAACCTCGAAACGTCGCCTATGGTAGGTGAGACCACGCTCACTTCCCGCGAACAGTGAGCGCAAGCGATGGCTAACGGCCCTCGCGGTGTGCTTTCCACTTCTGCTCCTGATAGATGTCCGCGTTGGTGCGCGAGCCGTTGACCAGGCCGTCGCAGAAGGCAGCGACATCGTTGCCGATGAGTTCCAGGACTCCCTTACCAGTCGCGACGCCCTCCTCGAAGAAATCGACAATCCCTGAAAGCAGCCGCCCGTCAGCCACCTCGCACGGTCCAACCCTGAAGAGATACTTCTGAATCTCCTTGTAGACGATCTGGTAGTCCAGCGGGAGCGCCTTGACCCTGGTCATGTGCGCCCGCAACTTGCTCTTGCCTTCGATGATGTCGTGGATGCCCACGTCAGCCTCCTAGCCGGCCCAGTTTCCTGGCGACGTTCTTGTTCAGCTGCTCGCGCCATCGGTCGCGACGGCTTCGAGCCCCTTCCCCGTCGGCCAACGCCGCGCAGAAGCCCTTGATGTCGTCGCCCAGCACCTCGTGAATGCTCCGCCTATCCGCGGCTGCCTCCTCAAGCAGCACTAGGGCGCTGTCGAGGATCGGCATCAGGTTGCGACCCGTGAAGTCCCCGTAGCAAAAGAGGTGAGCCTTGATCTGTCCCCACGCCGCCCGGTAGTCGGCCGGCAACGCTTCAGCCCGAGCTGCAAACGCCTTAAATTCCCTGGTGAGATCGCTCCCCGTCATCGTCTCCCAGATGTTCATCTCCCGTCCTCCTTGAGCTTGTCGATTCGTGATGACAGGTACTCCCACTTGGCCCAGAACCTCCCGAGTTCTCTACGTCCTGCGTCGTTGAGCGCGTAGAACTTTCGCGGTGGACCCACCTCGGATGGTCGTTTCGTCACCTGGACGAGCCCGTTCTTCTCCAGCCGGAGCAAGATGGTGTAGACCGTCCCCTCGATGACGTCGGCGAAGCCGAGTTCGTTTAGCCGACGCGTGATGGCGTACCCGTAGGTCTCCTCGTCGCCGATGATCTCAAGCACGCAACCTTCGAGCGTGCCCTTCAACATCTCCGTCAGGTCGTCCATCGTGGTCCTCGCCGGTTGTCGTGGTACTGCGTAATACCGAGTAGCACTATACGGTATCACCGAGTAGTGGGCGGGTCCAGCGCGGTGTGAGCAACCACGGAACTGCGACGGGTCCAGGTCCGGACACTGCTCGCGGCGCACAACTGCGTCGGGGACCAGTGCCCACGCCACGACCACTACCTCAAGGGCACCGTCTACTGCGGCTGAACGACTCGGCTCGGCGTAGGAAGTGCCAAGAACCGTCATCCGCTCGTAGACCTTGCGTACAACAAATGGGCGGTAACCGTGCTCGTCGATCAGTGCGTCAAGCGCTGTGACTATCTCGTCTCGACAGTTCGGCAGCGTACGCTTGCGGATGGAGAGTGAGAAGTCGCCGGTAGCCACTGCAGGACCATTTTTAGGATTTATGAGGGTCACCTCCACAGCTTTTTCCGAGAAAATGTGCAGCCATGTACATCAGCAGAAAACAGTGGCGGTTAGTCGACATTGTCGGGTGACGGCATATTACGGCTAGTGCGAGATTCAAGAGCGCAGCGAGGGACGCAGTCAGCATCCGCGCAGCGCACGCTGACTCAGTCAGCGTGGTTAGAACAATGCTCTACCGGTTCCGAATCAGGCATGGACTAGATCTTCATTCGATCCCCGGCTGCTACCGGCGGCGGTAGGCAGTGCCGCGATGCTGTATGTCCTGGACTACGACTACGCGTTTCGAGGGGTCGATCCGGTACAGGACGCGCCACTGGGTGCCGAAACGTGCCGCGTGGACGCCAGCTAGCTCGCCTCGCAACGGCCTGCCGATCCGGTAGGGCGCTTCCAGGAGCGGCCCGGTGATGAACTCGACAGCGGCTGCGGCCACGTCCTCCGGGAGCAACTCGGAGATTGCGCGCCGGGCCGGGCGGGCTAGACCGAGCTCGTACGGCTCCTCGCTCAACGCTTGCGCTCAGCCAGCAGGGCGCGTGCGGCTTCAGTCCCGTAGATTACGTCGCCGGCCAGCTCCGACTCGCGGGCTTCGGCCAGGCCCCTGAGCGCGGCTGGATCGGCGAGGATCTCTGCGGTCTCCCGCATCGACAGGTACTCCTCGATGGCGACCAAGACCGTCTGCTGCACGCTACGGTGCTCGGTCTCGGCGACCTGCTTGAGCTGATCCTCGATCTCGGGTGGCAAGCGAAGTGTCATAGCCATACCGTTATGGTATCACAACGGTGCGCGGTCTGAGGGATTCCAGTTGACATGCCCTATCCGATCAATGAGCCATCTCATCTGAGGGATGGTCGCGCCGCGTGAAAATCCGGGCGGGTGCGGGTCGCGGCGGGCTGGGGCCGATGCCGGGTCCGGGCCGGGGTTTGCGCCGCCGTGCAGGGCGGGGGACAGTGGGGGGCGGGCTGCCCGTGACGTCGGCGCACCTTGGAATGCGAACCCGGCAATTAGCCTGGCGCTGGGGTCTTGGACCTGAGGGTCGCGCACTGTTGCCTCGAGCACGCCGGTCAGATTCCGGGCCTGGTGCCCGCCGACCGGGGCCGGCCTGGCCCGGCTGCGTGCCGCCGAGCCGCACGCCACGACCGAACGGCTCATGGAGCTGGAACGCCAGGGCGGCTCAGGGCGGCCCAGGCCACCCGCCAGCGATCTTTTCGAGCAACATGCACGGCGCTACACTCCTCGTAGGGGAGCGGCAGGGAGGCGTGATGGTCTGGGTTGGTGGCCCGCGCAGGGACCCGGGGGACCGCCTGGGCCGGGGCCGCCGAGGACTCTACCTGCATGATCCTCCCCCCGGCTATCATCAACCCCGGCCTGGGATGACGCTGAAGGACCGGCAGCGGGTAGCACGTCGGGACTGGATCCTCGAGCACGTCCTCGCGGTGATCCTGGTACTTTCTGCCGCTGCGGTCATCGTGATCATTTGCCTGATCATCGCGACGCATCATTTAGCGCGGACGTAGGCATGGCCAGCACCGGACCGGCTGACGGCCGGAGGTGATTAGTTGATCTACCGTGTGGTCAGTGAGTCGAGCGAGTGGGTCTGGTCAGAGGAATCGGGCGTCGTGGAGATCGGCCACATGAGCCAAGGCCGGCTGATGGGCGCGTTCAACGCCCAGGTCGCGGTTGGGGCATGGGGTGACTTGCCGATGCCTTACCTGACCAACCCGCGAGTGCGCTTCTGGTTCACCGAGCGCGGGTGGCGCACCTATGGCCTGCGCGTGGCGGCCGGGGCTCGAGCCAGTGGTCGCACCTTCCGTGTCATCCGGCGCAAGAATCCGGCCAGGTCAATGACGATATACCGAGACGAGTGGCAAGTCGCGTTGCTGCCTGACCGCGATTAGCGGCCACAAATGCTTTAGAGCACGCCGCAGACCCAGGCAACCTGTTCCCAGACAACCCGCGGCACCTGCGAGGTGGGCCGCGAGCGGGTGATGAGACGGGCGGGGGCGGTGGTGCGCCTGGGTGCGGGACTATCCGGGAGGATCCGGACCTCCCCCACCGGTGATCGCCCAGGGGCG